>NZ_AJWE01000089.1:0-133220 GCF_000281145.1 Rhizobium sp. CF142
TGTAGGAGAGGTTCTGACGGGAAAAGGAGATGATCGGCGGAGCCCGCTGAAGGAGAAGAACCTCCAGCAAATCTGCGTCCTGGTCGTCGAGGCTGACACAATATCACCGCTCCACCCAGCACATCTCTTGAAGTCGTTGTCATCTCAGCAATCCGTCAATTGAGCCACGTATAAGTCGCACCAACAAACGTCGAAGCGCAGCGTGTTTTGACATGCGATACCGCTTCGAAACGCTCTCCGTAATTACTTTGCTCTTGTTAAGCAAACAGTTGAAACGCGTCGAGATCGTTGTCCGGCCCCGCTCATTGAAGGCCTGTTGACCACACTTTGGCGAATACGTTCGAGCCGTTTCCACGCGACAGGGTTATTTCGCCATCGCCAAAATGTGAACTATTAGTAACTTGAAATACAAAATGCAAAGCGCTTTATCCGGGCGATGAATCCGAAGCACTTCATCTCAGCAATGAGCATCGCGGCTTTGACGGCATGTTCACATATCGAGCCGCTTGAGACGCCCCTCGCCCAGTCAGCAACCCCGCACCAGGCGCCCTTGACCGATCAAGCGGTGATCGCAGATACAGTCGGTCGCAGTGCTGTCGGTGCAACTGCGCTCGCTTGGGCCAACCCATCGACAGGCAGCGCGGGCGTTATCGAACAGATCGATGCCAGTAACGATGGACCGGGCGGATGTCGCGGTTTTGTAACCAGTCGGCAATCGCTCGACGGCATGACGCGCTTCAACGGCGTAGCTTGCCGGTCTGGGGACAGTTGGAAGCTGGGTGGGCAGTAGGGTATCCTACTCCTACCCTAGCTCCTTGAATTATATCCGCTAGAATCGCAGCGTGGTATCTTCGCGAGATTGCGAGGAGACCTGGCTTGGTTATGGAGCCTAAACGACTTCATCGCGCCCGAAGTGAGAGGATCTCGTCATGCCGAATTCCAAAACATTGTTCGTGGCTTCGTTTCTGGCGTTGGCTATCGCAGCCTCCGCCTCCGCGCAAATGCCTCCGCAGCAGCCGGACTCAAAAGCCTTCAAGATTGGTTCCCTCGATCTGGTTTCGTTGCACGATGCCCAGTTCGTGCTGCCGAACGACGGCAAAGTCTTCGGTGTCGGACACTCCCCAGAGGAAATTGGTGAAGTGCTGAAGGCAGCAGGCGCGCCCACTGACGCCGTCACGCTAAGCGTCGACGCGTTGTTGGTGAAAGCGCCAAAGCGCGTGATCCTGATCGATACTGGGGTTGGCGGAGCGCTGCAACAGTCCCTCGCTCAGGCAGGCACGAAGCCGGAAGAAGTTACCGACATTCTGATAACCCATTCGCATCCCGACCACATGGGCGGCCTCGTTAAGGACGGGAAGCTGGCCTTCCCCAAGGCAACGATCCGCATGTCCTCGGCGGAATGGGCATTCGCCAGGAAGAACGCCCAGCTTGCGAACATCGTCAAGGTGATCGACGGAAACGTGAAGACCTTCAAGCCGGGCGCGACGGTCGTGCCACAAATAACCTCGGTCAGCTTGAAGGGCCATACACCAGGCCATGTCGGGTATGAAATCGTATCCGGCAAGGGGAAGTTACTGGACATCGGAGACACGGTGCACAGCTCGATCATCTCGCTTGTGAAACCGGAATGGCTAGTCGGGTTCGACAATGACGAAAAAGGCGGCGAGAAGAACCGCATCGACACCTTGAAGAAACTAGCGAAGGACAACGAACTTGTATTCACCCCGCACTTCCCCTTCCCCGGCGTGGGTCGCATCGCAGCCGACGGCGATCACTTCTCGTGGGAGCCGAGCGTCCCGGCAGCGAAGTAACTCGGAACTACCGGGACTAGAATTGGGAAGCAATTGCCGAAGCTTCATCCAGGAACGCGTTAAGTGACGAGGGTTGGCTTCCGACCTGAATGCGACTGGCCATCTCAGACACGTTTGACGGCGGATGGGTCACCTCTCGCCCGTCAACGCATTCGGATCGACGGCGCGCATCAGGCAGTCTTCGCAGGACTTCCGGAACAGGTGTCCTGTCGGTGTACTCGCTCAATTGAAAAAGCTCTGAGTGAGAGGTGGCCGCCTTGAGAGGAATCGAACCGGCGACCTGATCTTTGTGTCAGCCTCTCCATTTCAAGGATATAAGATGTGGAGACGTAGCGGCACGAGCCAAAACCATATCGGGAACGCAGGGAAAACGTCGGCTCCAAGCTTCGCCGCTTTCGCTTGGAACTGCTATCTCCCTCAGCCGTCCAGTTAGAAATGCTCCCCGACCCAAGGCGCGAGTCCCGCGAATGCGCGGTCGAGCATCATGATTGCCTCGTCGGACTCATTGAGACCGCCTGCACGACGAAGGAACGCCGCCGATCGAAAGCCGGTGTACAGGCTCGGAAGCTGCGCGGCATCTATACTCACGGTTACCGGCGTTTGGCTCCCCCGATCGACCGAGGCAATGCCGTCGACAATGGAAACCGTGAGGCAACGATGTCCGGGGCATCGATATACTGGAGGATTTGGAGGAGATTCTAGGTGCTCGACTTAATCTGCCTGACGGTCTGGAAGGACATGAACATTAAAGCAACATCGAGGCACCGCGGTCGAGATAAGTATCGAGGAATTGTTCAAGGCGGGGGTTTCTCGGCTTCTTAAAGACCTCCTGGGGCGATCCGCTGAAGAGCACCTTGCCGTGGTCGAGAAAGATGATCTGCTGGCCGACGGTCGCAGCAAAACCTATCTCGTGCGAGACAACGACCATGGTCATGCCCTCGGAGGCCAGATCGCGCATGACGTTCAAGACTTCGCCAGTCAGCTCCGGATCAAGCGACGAGGTGGGCTCATCAAACAGCATGATCTTGGGCTTCAGCGCCAGGGCACGGGCGATCGCCACCCGCTGCTGCTGTCCGCCTGACAGCTGGGAGGGATAGTGCCCGGCCCGGCCCTCGAGGCCAACCTTGACGAGCTGGGCCATTGCCCGCTCCTCCGCATCCTTGCGGCTCATTTTGTGAACCGTCTTCAATGCTTCGCTGACATTGCCGAGGGCCGTCATGTGCGGCCAGAGATTGAACTGCTGGAACACCATGCCGATTTGGGCGCGGATCGCCCGGTTGGTGGCGATCGAGACCCGCTCGCGCCGTCCTTGAGAATCCTCGGTAAAGCCAAGCACCTCGCCGTTGATCGAGATCGTCCCGCGCGTTGTCTCCTCAAGAAAAGCCATACAGCGCAAAAGGGTGCTCTTGCCGGAACCGGAAGGGCCGATGAGGCAGGAAACCTGTCCGGGCTCGATAGCGAGATCGATGCCATGAAGGACCGTGGTCTCTCCGAAAGTCTTGATGAGATTCCTAACTGCTATTGCGGGGACGCTCATGCGTTGAAAAACCTGAATCTGGAAAGTTTCGTTTCAGCAAGGTTGCCAAGCCAGCCCGTGACTTCGACGAGCACCCAATAGAAAAGCGCCAATGCGGAGAGTGCTTCGACGAAAGCATATTGCTGCGACCCGATTGCACTCAGCGTGGCCGTCAGCTCCGGCACGGTGATTATGGACAAGACCGCCGTCTCCTTCATCAGGATGACCACCATATTCACGGATGGCGGCAGCACCAGCATCGTCATTTCCGGCAATAGAATGCGCCTGACGATCTGCGCCTGCGTTAGGCCGACACATTCACCGGCCTCGATATGTCCCCTCGGTACAGCCTGGAAGCCGGAGCGGAAGATCTCGCTGAAATAGGCCGCGCCATAGATCGAAATGCCGATCAATCCGGCGGGCAAGGGATCGAGATCAAGGCCGACAAAGGGGCCGCCGTAATAGACTAGGAATATCTGGATGAGAAACGGCGTGCCGCGCAGTACGGCTACGACGGCACCCAGCGCCTTGTCGATCAGCACGCTGCCATATTGCCTGGCGACTGCCATCAGAAAGCCGATGACGGCTGCAGCGATTGTGCCCAGAATCCATATCATGATCGTCACGCCGGCACCGCTGACGATGGCGGGCCACTGCCCGATGAGGACATTGATGTCGAAGGTCACCGCGGCGCCCCCGGGAGTCTATTTTCGATCAGGCCGCCGGCAAGCGCCACCAACCAGTTGATCATCAGATAGATGAGACCGGCGGATGCGAAGAGCTGCAGCGGCAGGAAGGTGCTGCCGGCAAGATCCTGAGCCATGCGCGTCAGTTCGACGATGCCGACAACTGAGACCAATGACGACGCCTTGAGAATGAGGATCGCCTCGTTGACGAGAGCTGGAAAGGTGAGGCGCAGGGCGATCGGAACCTTGACGCGTCGGAAGATCTGGCTCGGTGTCAGACCGACCATTTCCGCCGACTCCACCAGGCCCAGAGGCACGCTGGCAAAGCCGCCGCGCAGGTTCTCGGCCTGGTAGGCTGCGGTGCAGAGCGACAGGCCGATGACCGCGGCCACGATGCTCGGTACATTGATGCCGATGACCGGCAGCAGATTGTAGATCAGCAGCAGTTGCACCAACAACGGCACGCCGCGAAAGAAGCTGATGAAAATCTGGGCAGGTCGCACGAAAAGCCCTCGTCCCGACAGCAGCATTCCCGAAAGAAGGATCGCAATCGCAAAGCCGATGAGGATCGACACAACACTGATGGTCACCGTGTAGATCGATGCCTGCAGAAGCAACTCGAAGAGTTTAACGGACATTGTTCAGATTTCGCTCGCTTGCCGGTGAGGAAGATCCGGTCGCATTCCTCGGCCATGCCCTGGCATCCCCGCGGGCATGGCCGATTTCCGATGGCTGATCAGAATGCCGGGTCCTTAACGGAATCCGGTGTGTCGAAGCTCGCGCCGAACCATTTCTTTTGCAGCGTCGCCATCCGGCCGTCAGCTTTGATCTTGAGCATTGCGGCGTCGATTGCGTCCATCAGTGGTGCATGATCTGCATCCCTCAGGCCGATAAAGCCGAAATAGGATTTCTTGCCAAAGGGCGGCAGCACGACTTCGAACGTGCCTTCGCGCTGCTTCGCGACGAAAGCAATATTCGGCAGTGAGTTGGCAACACCGGCGATACGGCCGGCCGCGAGATCCGCATAGGACTCGGTGAAGGCCGGATATTCGCGGATATCGACCTTTGTCGGCAGGGCTTCGGAAAACTCCTTAAGCTGATCCAGCTGGGCGGTCGCCTTGCCGACGCCAATCTTCTTGCCAGCGATATCCTCCGGCTTGCTGATCGTCTGGTCGCCGGCCTTTTTCAGGATCGCGATGGTCGCCTCGGCAAGCGGCGGTGTGAAACGATAGCGCTCCATGCGCTTCTTGGTGATCGTCGCTGGGCCTGCGACGACGTCGAACTTGCCGGCCTCGAGTGCGGGGAAGACCCCATCCCAGGGGAGCGTGACCCATTCGATTCTCACGCCGAGTTCCTTGCCGATCTCGTTAAAAAGATCGACGTTCAAGCCGACATGTTCGCCAGCGTCGATAAAATCGAACGGTGCGAAGGCCGTCTCGGTACCGACCTTCATGGTGCCAGCGGCCTTCGCGGCAGCAAGCGTATCGGCCGCATGGGCGGAAATCGTCGCGCCGAACAGAAATGCAGCGCCGACCAGCCCCTTCAGAAGCGAATTCTTCCTCATGTTTTTCTCTCCAGTTTTTACCCTTCCGGTGGAAGGTCCAAGTTCCCCAATCGTTGTCCCGCCGAGCGGATTTCTCTGATCCGCTTTTGTCTATACAAATAGATACAGGCCGGCCTACACTGTCAAACGCTAAACTCGGCGGACGCAAGATTTGTGCCGCATGATGCCGGTAGACCTGGTAGCGGCGGCTTTGGTGGAAATTGAATGTCATCGCTGGATCGAGGTGAGTTTTGGTCTCAATTCATCAGAGAATTTTTGAAGACATCGAAACCAGGATCATGGCCGGCGTCTGGCAACCTGGTCACCGCATCCCCTTCGAACACGAGCTGGTACATGAGTATCAATGTTCCCGAATGACCGTGAACAAGGCTCTTTCGGCCCTGGCGCAACGCGGCATGATCACACGCCGCCGCAAGGTTGGCTCCTTCGTCGCCTCCCGGCAGATTGACCGCACCGTGATGGATATCCAAGATATCTCCACGGAAGCCGAATTGGCGGGGCATGACCACAGCTACAGGATCCTGCGGCGAAAGATCGAGAGACTGGATGCTGCCACTGCCGCACGGCTCGGCGAACCTACGGGAGCGGACATCCTGCGGCTTCACTGCCTGCACACAGTGGACGGGAAGCCAAATGCGCTGGAGCGGCGCATCATCATGCTCGCCATGGTACCGTCTGCCAGAACCGAAAGCTTTGCTTTGGTTCCGCCCGGCAAATGGTTGCTGGACATGGTGCCTTGGTCGAAGGCAAGGCATGTCATTCGCGCCGTATCGGCCGATGCCGCCACTGCACGACTGCTTGAGACCGAGCGTGGCAAGGCCTGCCTGACCCTGATCCGCCAGACATGGCAGAGCAGCCGCACGGTCACCTATGTCGAGATCATCCATCCCGGCGACCGTTTCCAGTTCGCCGGCGACTTTCATCCAACGGAGAGAGGCATCCCAGATCAACCGCCGCGGAGAAGCGCCTCTTGACTGAGAAACAGGCTATCCGGACAGTGCCGCTCAAGGGCTTGCAGGCCTTCGAAGCCGTCGGCCGCTGTGGCGGCGTAAGCGCCGCGGCCCTCGAGCTAAAGGTTTCCCCGGGCGCGATCAGTCAGCAGATCCGCAAGATCGAGAGCTTTCTCGGCGTCACCTTGCTGGAGCGCAACGGCCGCACTGTGGAGCTCACCCAATGGGGGCGGCTCTATCACCAGGAAATATCGAAAGGTTTCGAGCAATTCGCGCTTGCGGAACAGATTTTGGAACGGGCACGCAATGAGAATGGCCTGGTTCTCAGCGCCCTGTCTTCCGTCGTCAACAAATGGATAGGGCGCCGGATCTTCGACTGGCAGGCCCTTCATCCGAATGCTCATGTCAGGATTGTCGGCCGCGACAAGGAACCCCGCATGGGCTTCGACGACGTCGATTTCCGCATCAGCTATGGATCGGATGTGCTGCAGCATGAACACTATACCGAACTGTTCCGCGATTGGGTCGTGCCAGTCTGCTCGCCGGCGCTGATCAAGGGCAAGGCGCCCTCCGTCGCGCGGCTTCTCGAATATCCACTCCTGCATGTCGAATGGGAGCGGCATTTCACACCCTACCCAAGCTGGCGCGAATTTGCTGCTACGACGGGCGCCACGTTCGAGGAGAGCACAGCCGGTCTTTCCTTCACTCTGTCGAGCAGTGCGATTGACGCAGCCGTCAACAAGCGCGGCGTCGTCCTCGCGCAGATGTCTATGATTGCCGATGAGCTCGAGGCACAGACGCTCGTCATTCCCGTCGACACACGCATAGCACTGCGCGAAAGCTATTATCTCGCCTGGGATCGCGCGGCGTTGCAGAAGCCCCATGGGCGCGAATTCCGTGATTGGCTCGTGGCTGTTTCCCGTCAGCAGGCCGTGGCGTCCGCACCCAGGCCAACACTTTAGAAAAACTAAAACAGAACTCAGCTGCGCAATATTGATGAAAATTTGTGCCTGACGATAATTTGCGCAGGCGGTTTCCCGCGGTGGCGTGACCGACATGGCAGGAGAGCTCGATGGCGCGAACCGACAAGATGAAACTCGGAACTTTCGTCTATACGTTCGGCTTTCATCCGGCCTCCTGGCTGCATCCGGCAAGTAACGTCAATGGCGCCAACGACTTCGCTCATCTGCTCGATGTCGCCAAACGATCCGAGGCGGCCAAATTCGATTTCATGTTCATGGCGGATTCTCCCGCCGCTGCCGTCGGTGATGCGAATGCGCTTGCACGCATTCCGACCAAGATGAACCGTTTCGAACCCCTCTCGCTGCTTTCGGCTCTGGCGGTCACAACCGATAATCTCGGCCTCGTGGCGACGGTCTCGACGAGTTATTACGAACCGTACAATGTCGCGCGCCTATTCTCCTCAATCGACCATCTGAGCAAGGGACGCGCCTGCTGGAACGTCGTCACCTCCGACCATGACGAAACCGGTTACAACTTCAACCGCGAGGGGCTCGATCCGCACGCGCTGCGTTATGAGCGTGGCAACGAATTCGTCGATGTCGTGTTCGGCCTTTGGGACAGCTTCGAGGAAGGCGCACTCCTTCTCGACCGCGAAAACGGTGTCTACTACGACAAGAGCAAACACCATACGCTCAATCACAAGGGCAAGCACTTCCAGGTTCGCGGCCCCCTCAACATCGCGCGAACACCCCAGGGTCGTCCAGTGATCGCCCAGGCGGGCGGTTCGGAGCCCGGAATGGACATGGCGGCACGCACGGCCGAGATCGTCTTCAGCCTCGCATCGAATATCGAGCGGAACCGGGCCTTCTACGAAAATGTCAAGAGCCGAATGGCGGCCTATGGGCGCGATGTGGACGACCTGAAAATCATGCCGGGCATCGTTATCAATGTCGGTGAAACCGAAGCCGAGGCAAAGGCCAAGGTGGATTATCTGATCGACAAGATGCATCCGGATGTCGGCCGATTGATGCTTTCCGAATTCCTGGAAGCGGACCTGCGTGATGTGGCGCTCGACAAGCCCTTCCCCATGGAACGGCTGCCGGCGGCACCAAAGGGATCACGCGCTCTGTTCGATGAGCTGGTCGATTTCGTGAAAGGCGGCCACACTGTCGGCGAACTCATCCGGCACTATGCCGAGAAACATACCGGAAATGGCATCACCGGCACGCCCTCCCAGATTGCCGACTTCATGGAGGAATGGTTCGAGACGCGTGCCGCCGACGGTTTCATCCTGATGTTTCCCACCTTGCCGTCCAGTCTCGACGATTTCGTGCGGCTGGTCCTGCCTGAGCTTCGACGCCGCGGGCTGTTCCGTGAGGAATACGAGGGCAAGACCCTGCGTGAAAACCTCGGTCTTTCAATGCCTGTAAGCCGCTTTGCCAAAGCGCAGGCGCCAGCCGGATGAGTGCTGGGGCTTTGATCAGCGAGGCGGACTTTAAGCTTTCGATGCGTCATCTGGCCGGCGCGGTCAGCGTGATTACGGTCGGCGACGGACAAGACCGCACCGGCTTCACCGCAACCTCGGTGTCCTCGCTTTCGGCGGCGTTGCCTTCCGTCATCGTCAGCGTCAACCGAGCGTCTTCCTCGTGGCCGGCGTTGCAGCAGTATGGCTGCTTCTGTGTCAACGTGCTCGCCGCCGACCAGCAGCCGGTGGCGCAATCCTTTGCCGGCCTCGACGGGCGAAAGGGCGCTGAACGCTACGGCAACGCGGGATGGTATCGCCTCAAAACCGGCGCAGCCGTCCTTAAAAATGCCCTGACGGTCCTGGACTGCAAGCTTGAAACCGCATTCCACCACAATTCCCATGCCATTTTGGTCGGACATGTCTGCGCGATCGAAATCCGGCAGGGCATAGGACCCCTGCTTTACTGGCGCGGCGGCTATCGCCAACTTCCGTCGATCGCGGTGGACTAGCGAAGGCGCTCGGATAATAGCCCGATCGAAGCGACATCGGCGTTGGCGAAGGCAAGTCTGAGGTAACGCTCCTGGCCTTCGCCGAAATAGGCACCGGGCAAACAAACGATGCCGGATTCCTTGGCGAGCTTTTCAGCAATCTCTGAAGACGATCGATCGGCGTGGGGATGGCGGACAAAGGCGAAATAGGCGCCGATCGCTCCGATCTCCCAATCCGGCAGCCCGGAAAAGACCTGCCTCAACGCCTGAGCCCGGCGGGCGATCTCCAGCCTGTTGCCGGCCCGCCAATCGGCGAGCGCCGGGAGAGCCGATGCAACGGCGACCTGAGCCGAACGCGGCGCGCAGATCTGCATATTGTCCATCACCTTGGCGATCTCGGCGATGAGTTTAGGCCCTGCCGTGATTGCACCCAGCCTATGGCCGGGAATGCAGAAGGATTTCGAAAAGCTGTAGAGAAGAACGAGTGTGTCCTCCCAGCCCGGCTCGGACAGCAGAGCGTGCGGCCGTCCGTCATCGGCGCCAAGGAACTCGCGATAGGTTTCATCGAGGATCAGCCAGGCGCCATATTTCCGGCAAAGAACAAAAAGCTCATGAAGCAGCTCCGGCGGATACACAGCCCCTGTGGGATTGTTGGGGCTCACGACTGCAAGGATCTTCGCGCCGGCCGCAAGTGCAGCCTCGGCCGAACGCGGGTCGGGAAGGAACCCGCCGGCGGCGTCGCAATCGACCAATCGACGCCCGATCCCCAACATCGACAGCGTCGTGTCGTGGTTGAAATAAAAGGGATTGGTGAGCGCCACGGTATCGCCGGCGCCCGCAAGCGCGATGGCCGAACACATGAAGGCCTGATTGCAGCCGGCGGTGATATGGATATTGCCGGCGGAAAGATCGGCGCCGTAAAGATCGGCGACATGAGCCGCATAGGTCTTACGCAACAGAGGTTCGCCCTCGATCGGCCCGTATCCGGTCATCGCCTGTTGTCCGGCCGCCTCGCCAAGAAGCCGCAGCATTTCCGGATGCGCGGGATAGCCGGGCACGGCCTGCGACAGATCGACGAGTGGCCCTTTTTCTCCTTTGTATTCGCGACTCCAGGCGACGACGGAAGGAATGGGCGGGGCAGAGAGGCGGGCAACGAGGGTATTGGGTTTTGCAGCGATCATATCGATTTCTCTTTGATACCGATTGCTACAACGATACCAATTACTTTCTCAACCTCTTTGTCTGACGAGACGGACCTGAAGCGGAGGCGCAAGCGCATGGTGTGGGATAAAACGCGGCTGGAACAACTGCGGGCAGAATTTGCGGACGCCAATGGCGGCGAGATCTTCGACGAGAAGTTTCGGAAAGTGGCGGAGAAGATCATCTCCAAGAACGGCACGAGACTGGCGCCCTATGCCGGAATACCGACCTTCCTCAGCGCGCCCCACATGCAGGTTGCGGCCGAGGATCCGGACTTCGGCAATCTCCAGGTTGCAATCACAGGGATCCCCATGGATCTTGGCGTCACCAATCGTCCAGGCTCGCGCTTCGGACCGAGAGCGCTTCGCGCCATCGAAAGGATCGGCCCGTACAATCACGTTCTCGGCACGGCGCCGGTCTTCGATCTTCGGGTCGCCGACATCGGCGACGTACCATTCCAGAGCCGCTACCGGCTGGAGCTCAGCCACGACGACATCGAAAAACGCATCGGCCAGATCGTCGATGCCGGCGTTGCCCCGCTTTCCGTTGGGGGCGATCATTCCATCACCCACCCGATTTTGAAGGCCATCGGTCGGCAGCAGCCGGTCGGCCTCATTCATATCGATGCCCATTGCGACACGAGCGGCGCCTTCGATCAGACGAAGTTTCATCACGGCGGGCCGTTCCGGAATGCGGTACTGGACGGTGTGCTTGATCCGACAAGGACAATCCAGATTGGCATCCGCGGTTCGGCGGAATATTTGTGGGAATTCTCCTATGCGTCGGGAATGAGCGTGATCCATGCCGAGGAGATCAGCGGAATGGGGATCGCGGCGGTCGTCGCCAAGGCAAAATCCATCGTCGGCGACGGCCCGACCTATCTTTCCTTCGACGTTGACAGCCTCGATCCGAGCTTTGCACCTGGCACGGGCACGCCCGAGGTCGGTGGATTGACCACGCGCGAGGTCCTTGAATTGATCCGCGGGCTGAAAGGCATAAATCTGGCCGGCGGCGACGTCGTTGAAGTTGCGCCGCAATATGACGCGACGAGCAACACTGCGCATGCCGCAGCGCAGGTGCTCTTCGAGATCCTGAGCCTGATGGTGTTCAGCCCGTCGATCGGCAGACGCTGAGCATTCTGTTCAACGAATGCGAGTATGCGGGGCCTCTCCAGGCCAGGCTGCCGAGCAGCCAATGACCGATAAAGAGCGCATTGCCAATAATGCAACTGTTATGGCTGAAAAGCTCAAGAGCTGTATTGATCGCCTTGAAGGGAATCGAACCATAAACGCTGCAAAAGGCGCCGGTTTGATGCCAAGTTTTGCGCATGTCGATGCTGTGTGCCTGGCGATATTATGTTAGCTTGCAAGGTGAATTGGCTTTTCGTGGGTCGTCGATACGCCGCCCCCACTCCCGGGCGATTTTAGTGCACGGCGCTTCAGGTAAACGCTTCAATGAAAGTGCTAGCTGATGTCCAAAATCAGTCTGGCAAATACACACTGGATTCATGCAGCAATCAAAAAACCAACCTACCGACATCGAAGTCGCGCTCTGGCAATATTCGCAGGACGAACACGACTGGGGCCGATGGATGCGGTCGCTTTCACAGGATGAGCTTGAACGCGCTGCGGCCTACCGGTTCGACCGGGATCGGGTCGCGTTTATCGCCGGACGTTTTCTCCTGCGGCGATTGTTGAGCGCGCATACCGGGACATTGCCGAGGGAGATCATGTTGGTTGCGGATGCGCAAGGCAAGCCGAGCCTCGAGGGGCGTGGGGTACCGCAATTCAGCCTCGCCAATGCCGACGGTCTGGTAACGGTCGCGGTCGCTTCGAGCTGCGATCGCGTCGGGATAGACTGCGAACGCGCTGGCGCAGAGATTGAAGAGGCGGCATTGGACGCCTATTGCAGTTTGAACGAACGACGCTGGCTCGATGAAATGCCCGCGCGCGAAAGGGCGCGTGCCGCCATTCAACTTTGGGGCGCTCAAGGAGAGCCATCTGAAGGCGCTTGGCGTGGGCTTGTGCGAAGATCCCCGGAACGTCACCTTTTCCTGGGAGGACGGTTTCGCCTTTTGCATTCCCGACCAGGTTGCGCGCGATAAAGATCTTTGTCGGCAACGGAAGCAGCATGGCAGCCGTTCGCTTCGGGCGCCTCCGCTCGCAACTCGAAGATCTGCGCTTGCGAGCGACATGGCACAAATCGAGCTGTTCCGTTGTCGCTTTCCACTCCCGGTTTCCAATGGCAAAATGCCATGAGGCACTTGGGCTTAGCGGCCATGAGGGGCCTCGACTTCGGCTAAGGATTTCGCTCTGGCGTGGAATAGCAAAAGTGGTCGAGAGCCTTGGATAATCGCAAGTTCTCCGCAGGCCGGTTCTTGCTTGTGCCATATGTTGGCTTGCAGGGTGACTCGGCTTTTTCGTGGGGTGTCGAAACGCCGAAGCCCTTGCTCTCAGCCGACGCAGGGACGCCTTGCTTTGGAGTCCGAGATCGACCGCTCATACGCAGGGCGCGTAGAGCGAGAAAAGGAAGCATCACCGTCTCGACACTGGAGGCTTTTGCGCGGGTTCAAAAAGGTGGGCGTCTCAGTGCTGCTCGCTCAGATCGAGGCCAATGCGCTAAAGCCAACGGCGCTTCAGTCAGACAGAAAACGGAAGCGCCGGTAATTTTAAGAAACTTCTGTCGCCATTGGTCTCTTGATGAATCGCCTCGAGAGAATAGAAGCCGGCCGCACTGCCCGGCTCTTCGGCAATGATCAGGCGACACCGAGCCCGATCGTGAAATCGACGCCCCTCAGCTGCTTCAATTCGAAACCGCGATTCGGCAGATCCTGCGTCCATTCCCGCACGAAGCCGATGCCAAGGCCGGCTGAGACAAGCGACACCAGCGAGAAGGTGTCATCGCAGGTGTAAGTGACATTGTCCGTCAGATCATGCTCCTCGAATTTTTCAGCAAAATAGCGCTCGCTGTAGGAGAGGTTCTGAGGGGAAAACGAAATGATCTTCTCGGAGCGCGCAGATCCTCAAGGTCAATCTCGCTCTTCAATGACAACGGGCTCTCCTTGGCGACGGCCAGCAGATAGCGCTCATGGGCAATCGAGAAGAAGCGTAAGGAGCCGATATTCTCCACCGGCCTGATGAAGCCGAGATTGATGCGGCCTGCCTCGATATGGCGGATGATGTCATCGGTGGTGCCGCTTTCGATATGCAGGCGGATATCGGGGATATTTGCGGGCAATGCGCGACAGGAAGGCCGGCAGGGACCGGATCGCCGTGACCAGACGCCTAAGATCTGTGGACTTCCCGAATTTTCAAAAAGGCCGGCGCGCGCAGATCGCTGCGGCTAACGCAACGGTCAATCTCGCATCGGCCTCACCAAAAAAGCTGCCTTCGTGTCACTCAATGCTCCATTGCCGCCTGCAGTCACCTTGCACCTTCTAGAGTCGCACCAACGCCCAAGCGGTTGCAGGCCGTCCAT
Organism: Rhizobium sp. CF142; assembly: GCF_000281145.1. NCBI lineage: Bacteria > Pseudomonadati > Pseudomonadota > Alphaproteobacteria > Hyphomicrobiales > Rhizobiaceae > Rhizobium > Rhizobium sp. CF142. The sequence continues at coordinate 14,121 of NZ_AJWE01000089.1, forward strand.
CACTTGAATGAGAATTTAACTTCTGGTTGATACCATCTGAAGGTGCATTAGGAGACACCATATGTCGGAGACAGCCAGAGCGCGAGGATTCTTAATTGGCCTTACCGGATGTGTCTACACCGTCGTCCCAATACTGACCTGGGTCGTTGGTCTATCGGTCGATCCAAGAGGCTTCGCCGAGCTAGTCGCGGCGGCCCTAGTTTTTCTCCTCGTCTTCGCCCCCCTTTGCCATTGGCGCAGAATTCCCTCACTCAAATGTATCGTCGAGTGCGCTGGCGTTGGATTATTGCTTACGGCGCCACTTTTAGTGTCCACCTACATTGCTTTTGCCCTCAATCTGCCTCTGCAGGATCAACAGCTTCTCCAATTAGATCGCCGTCTTGGCATAGACTGGTTGAGCTTGATCACATTCGTCGACTCAAGTGCCCTGCTGGCTAAATCGCTGACACTTGCTTATCAGACCTTCCATCTTCAGCTTTTATTTCTGCCAGTAGCGCTAAGCCTTTACGGTCACCAAGCTCGCGCGTATCAGGTCGCCGGGATCTACGGACTTATTTGCGTCATCGCTAGTATCATTACCATTTGGTATCCTGCACTCGGAACCTACACCGATTTTGCTGTCAATCCCAACGACCTCAAAAACATCAACGGAATGCTCGGCGTAGAATACGTCCCGCAAATTTTAGCCGTCAGAGATGACCCGCATTTTGTCCTGCGATTGGAGCACGCAAGCGGCATCATTTCATTTCCGTCAGTCCACGCGGCGGTGGCGGTACTATGCAGTTGGGGCGCATGGACAATAAGATGGATTCGATTTCCGCTGATCTTCTTGAACACATTGATGCTGCTGTCCGCTATCACCGAAGGCGGCCACTATATTGTCGATTTGATCGCAGGAATTGGCGTTGCTGGTTTCAGCATAGCTGTGGTTCTCAATCATTCCCGCGGCAGTAGGCTTCAGTTTCATCGCAAACCGCTTCAGGAGGTTCAACAGATCTAGCGCCCTTAACATTTAGAAAAACTGCTTGAGAGTAGTCCTGAGTCAATTACGGCCCGACCTGATGAGCCCCGGCAGACAACCCGAGGAAATCTTCCTCGTAGATCGCGTTCAGCAATGAAACCATCGCCCTTTGGACAATCTTGTCCTCCAGCGCGGTGACCGCAAGATCACGTCCCTTTCGCGGCTCAATGGCTGGCCTGCGCATTCTCCTGCCGACGCTTCGCCAACGACCTCGCGATCGCCAGTGCACGGCTCGGCGTCAATGTGGACTGCTACTCCTTCATTGAAATGGACTTCCCCCATTCTATTCCTTGCCGGTTTTTCCGGCACCCACAAGCGGGACCGACTGCCCCATGCCTGAGTGTTCCGCTTCCGGGCCGACCTCGCCACAGTCACAACCCTCGCAACAGACGACCGGCCTTGACGCACTTGACCGGGTGCTTGCCCGCATCGAGGGCCGTCCCTAGAACGTCGGAGGCGTGCAGGCGCTGACGACTTCGCAGGCAACGGGGCCGACGCATCGAAAACGATGCGGGCGGCGGCTCTCGAAATAATAGGCGTCACCCGGACCTAGGATTCGTCGCTCATTGTCGACTGTGACCTCGAGTCTTCCCGACAGGACGATGCCGCCCTCCTCCCCCTCATGCACGAGGGGCACCTTTCCCGTATCGGCGCCGGGCTGATAGCATTCCTTGAGAATCTGCAGGCTTCGGCCGAACATGCTCTCGCCCACCTGCCTGAAGGAAATGCCGCCCTTGCCGATCTCCACCAGTTCGTCCGCTGCATAGAATGCCTTCCTTGGCTTTTCCGGCTCAAGTGCAAAGAATTCCGCGAGCCCAATCGGAATGCCATCCAGAATCCGCTTCAACGCGCCGACCGACGGATTCGAGGTGTTCGATTCAATCAGCGAGATCGTCGAGTTCGGCACGCCGGTCCGCTTCGCCAGTTCACGCTGAGAAAGCTTGTGAGCCGTTCGCACATAGCGCAGGCGATTTCCGAGATCGAACGACATGCATCACCGTTTGCGTTGTCTAGAATATCGAAATCTGTAGGCCAGCATCCGCGTATATTCAATAGGTTATGGACACAAAGAAAAGGACTTGTTCGATCGATGAAAATATCGGAGGTCTCTTGCAGCCGATGGAGGGCAAGATGGATCAGATCAGCAAGACGAACGCGCCGGTGCTCGATAATTTCTGGATGCCGTTCACGGCGAACCGGCAGTTCAAGGCGGCACCCCGCCTCCTCGCTTCCGCTGAAGGCATGTATTATACCGATGTCGACGGCAACCGCGTTCTTGACGGGACGGCCGGCCTCTGGTGCTGCAACGCCGGCCACGGCCGCAGGAAAATTTCCCAGGCCGTTGAGCGCCAGCTATCGACGATGGATTTTGCGCCCACCTTCCAGATGGGACACCCGATTGCCTTCGACTTCGCAGCCAAGCTGGCAAAAATCGCGCCCGGCGGGCCTGACGCGAAGCTCGACCGCGTCTTTTTCACCGGTTCCGGCTCGGAATCGGTCGATACCGCGCTGAAGATTGCGATCGCCTATCAGCGCGCGATCGGCCAGGGAACCCGCACTCGCATCATCGGCCGGGAGAAGGGCTATCACGGCGTCGGTTTCGGCGGCATTTCGGTTGGCGGCCTCGTCAACAATCGCCGGATGTTCCCGCAGATCCCAGCCGACCACATGCGCCACACGCTCGACGTGGAGCGCAATGCCTTCACCAAGGGCCTGCCGGACCACGGTCTCGAGCTCGCCGACGATCTCGAACGCCTCGTTCAGCTGCACGGGGCCGAGACCATCGCCGCCGTCATCGTCGAACCGATGTCCGGCTCGGCAGGCGTTATCCTTCCGCCGAAGGGATATCTACAAAGATTGCGCGCGATCGCCGACAAGTACGGTATTCTCCTGATCTTCGATGAGGTGATCACCGGCTTCGGACGGCTCGGAACGCCGTTCGCAACAGACTATTTTGGCGTCGTTCCAGATTTGGTCACGACGGCAAAGGGGCTGACGAACGGCACGATCCCGATGGGGGCGGTCTTCGCCAGCCGGAAGATCTATGACGGACTGATGGTCGGTCCGGAAAACGCCATCGAGCTGTTTCACGGCTATACCTATTCGGGCCATCCGGTCGCCTGTGCCGCCGGTATCGCTACTCTGGAGATCTACGAGGAAGAGGGGTTGCTGACCCGTGCCGCCAGCCTTGCCGATCACTGGCAGGAAGCCCTGCATTCGCTGAAAGGCAGTCCCCATGTTGTCGACATCCGCAATCTTGGTCTTGTTGGCGCCGTAGAGCTTACGCCTCGCGAGGGAGCACCGGGCACACGCGCCTATGACGTCTTCGTTGATTGCTTCAACAAAGGACTGCTGATCCGCGTCACCGGCGACATCATCGCCCTCTCACCGCCGCTTATCGCAGAGAAGAGCGAAATCGAAGCGATTGTCTCCAAGATAAGCGATGCCCTGAACCGGGTGGCATGAATACGGCTAAGACGTGGAGATTGCGCAACGAGAAAGAAGCGTATCGGAGCCGGACATGTCAGGTAACTGCATGCCGCGGAATTATCCCGAGCCGCAATCGCCGGATGAGCAGGACAGAATGGCTCAATACTGCGTGAGATCGCCCGATTCCGACTGAAGCAGCGTCAGAGGGTAACGCGCAGGATGATGGACCAGCGCCGTCAGGTTGACCGGGCGGTTGCGATCGTCGAAAGCGATCTGGTCCACGGTGAGAACCGCGGCTGGCGGAGGCAGCTCGAGCATCGCAGCCTCCTGATCCGTCGCAAGGCGTGCGCTCAGCGTTGTCTGCCCACGTTTCGGATGAATGCGATAGCGCTCGCGAAGCTCGGCATAGAGCGACCGGTTGGCAACGGCCCAGTCGAGATCAAGCAGGCCCGGAACGCGGGCCGCCGGTATCCAATCGGTCTGGACGACAGCAGGTATATTGTCGAGAAGACGAAGCCTTGACAACAGAACCACCTCGGCGCCGGGTGCCAGGAAAAGCGGACGGCTCACCTCAAGCGGCGCATGTACGATGCTTGCATCGATCAGTCTATGCCCGGGACTTCGCCCGTTCGCTATGGCGATGCTGGTGAAGCTTTTCAGAACCTGGAGCTCGAAGCCGCCGCCGCGCTCAGCGACGTAAAGTCCTTTTCCCGGCTGGCTGTGTATCACGCCCTGCTGGATCAATTCGCGTACGGCATGGCGCACAGTGATCCGGCTGACATTATAGAGATCGACGAGTTCTCGTTCTGACGGCAGCTTGCCGCGCAACGGCAGCTTGCCATCGCGGATGGATGCCAGAAGGGCTTCGTAGACCTGTTTGTGCAAAGGGCGAGGGTCGTTCCGGTCGATGCCGCCCTGTGGCGCGATGAATGATGCCGGGGTTTGCTGCATCTTCGAAATCCGATCCTGCGTTGTGCGGAGCACTCTTGCCGTTTTGTATCTTCGACGCAACCGCCGGCAAAGTCCATGTTGACATGACTGGTCATAACCAGTCCTATTGGAAGCAAGGAGACAGAGAGCTCCGCGTAATGCCGAAGCGTTATCAACGAAGGGAACAATCAATGCTGAAGAAAAGTCTTGCCGCATTGGCGATATCTGCAGCCCTCTGGGGCGGCAGCGCGCATGCCGAAACCATTTCCGTGTTTTGCTCGCCGACGGAATTCGAGCTCTGCACAAACGTTGCCAATGCCTGGAAGGAAAAGACGGGCAACGAGGCCAAGATCAACAAGATGCCCGCGCTTCTGGATGACGCGATCCCGATCTATCAGCAGCTGCTCGCCGCCAAATCCAAGGACGTCGACGTCCTCTTCCTCGATGTGATCTGGCTCGGCATGTTCAAGAGCAACCTGCTGGACCTTAAGACGATGATCCCGCAGGCAGATCAGGACAAGCATTTCGCCTCGACACTCAATGCGGCCAAACTCGACGGCAATCTTATTGCCATGCCTGCCTATATGGATGTCGGGCTCATGTTCTACCGCAAAGACCTGCTCGAAAAATACGGCAAGCCGGCGCCGAAGACCTGGGACGAGCTGGCTGCCACCGCCAAGGAAATTCAGGACAAGGAACGGGCTGCCGGCTCAGCCGACATGTGGGGTTATGCCTGGCAGGCTAAGAGCTATGAAGGCCTGACCTGCGACGCGATCGAGCTTGTTGCTTCCAACGGTGGCGGCACCATCATTTCTGACGACGGAAAGGTGAGCATCGACAATCCGCAGGCTGCCGAGGCGCTCGAAAAGGCGAAGGGCTGGATTGGATCGATCAGCCCCGAGGGCGTCCTCAACTATGATGAGGAGCAGTCGCGCGCCGTCTTCGAATCCGGCAACGCGGTCTTCCACCGCAATTGGCCCTATGTCTGGGGCACCTCGCATGAAAAGGGGAGCAATATCGTCGACAAGGTCGGCGTGATGCCTCTACCGGTCGGCAAGCAAGGCGAAAAGTCGAGCGGATGCCTTGGCCCAATGTATTACGGCGTCAACAAATACAGCGCCAAGCCCGCGGTCGCGGCCGACTTTGTGAACTTCATCACCGGTCCCGATATGCAGAAGATGCGTGCGCTGAAGGCGGCTCTCAACCCGTCGATCCAGGCGCTCTACAGCGATCCGGAAGTTCTTGAGAAGATACCCTTCCTCAAGGATAACCAGCAGGCCTTTGCCGATAGCGCCGTGCGCCCGTCCGGCTACACTGGCACCAGCTACAACCGCGTTTCGCAGGCTTTCTACCGTTCGGTTCACGACATGCTTTCCGGCGGTGCCGAGGTCAAGTCCAGCCTGACGTCGCTGGCCGGTCGGCTCGAGAAACTGAAGGAAAGCCGCTGACGCTCTCCGGATTTCCGGCGGCGGCAACGGTCCGCGGCCGGAACGCGTCACTGCCTCGCCACCAAACACGGTGGCGAGCCCTCTGCCGTCTCATACCCTCAGGTGAAAAATGGCATCGGTTTCGCTCGAATCCGTTTCGAAGAATTTTGGTACGCATGCTGTTATCCAGAATGTTGACCTGCAGATCGTCGACGGCGAGTTTGTCGTTTTCGTCGGTCCCTCCGGTTGCGGCAAGTCAACGCTTTTGCGCATCGTCGCCGGCCTGATCTCCGCATCGAAAGGCGTGGTGAGGATCGGCGGCGACGACGTGACTGATGTGCCTGCCTCCAAGAGAGGCGTAGCCTTCGTCTTCCAGTCTTATGCGCTCTATCCGCATATGAACGTTGCGCGCAATATCGGCTTCGCGCTTGAGACTCTCGGCATGAACAGGGCCGCTATCAGCGAGAAAGTGCGGTCGGTCGCACGCATGCTGAAGGTCGATCATCTGCTCGAACGCCGGCCGCGCGAGCTGTCCGGCGGACAGCGCCAGCGCGTGGCGATCGGCCGCGCCTTGGTGCGCCAGCCCGAAATCTTCCTCTTCGATGAGCCGCTGTCCAATCTCGACTCGGATCTGCGAATGGAGATGCGCATGGAGATTGCCAAGCTCCACGACGATCTGAAGACGACAATGATCTATGTCACCCATGACCAATCGGAAGCGATGACGCTTGCCGACCGGATCGTCGTTCTCAATCACGGACGCATTGAGCAGGTCGGCACGCCGAAGGAACTCTACCACACTCCTGACAACCGGTTTGTCGCAGGCTTCATCGGCAGCCCCCGCATGAACTTCCTGCCCGTGCAGACAACATCAGCCAAAGTGACCGGACCGGGCGGTCTCGTTATCGATGCAGACGCCGGGAGCCAAACCATCACCGAAATCGGCATACGGTCGGAAGCGACCCAGCTGGTGGCGGCAGGGGACGGACGAATGACCTGCGTGCTCGAACGTATCGAGGATCTTGGCCACGAGCATTTCGCCTATTGCCGCATCAACGGCGACGTCATCTGGGTCGTCCGCGTCAATGTCGAGCCGCCGAGGGAACTGATCGGCAAGGAGGTCGGCCTGAATTTCCAGGATGCCTCGATCTTTGCCTTCGCCGCCGACGGAAGGCGGCTCATTCTCAACCGCCAGGCCGGCGTGATCGAAGGAGCGCGGCAATGAGTGCCCGGCTCGCCCGCCGCGACCATCGTGCGGCCTGGCTGTTTCTGCTGCCGGTCATCATGGTCATGCTGGTCGTCGCCCTCTGGCCGCTCGGCCGCACCTTCTTCTTCGCTTTCACCGATGCCTATCTTGACGATCCCTCCGTCTATTCAATGACAGGGGTCGACAACTTCCTTGAGGTCATCAACGACCGCAGCTGGTGGATTGCCGTCAAGAACACGCTGATCTTCACGGTCATCTCGGTGGCGATCGAGACAGTTCTCGGCCTGGCGATAGCGCTTCTCGTCAATGAAGCCATTCCGGGCCGCGGGCTGGCGCGCGCCGCCATCCTCGTGCCCTGGGCCATCCCGGTCGTCGTCTCGACGAAGATCTGGGAATGGATGCTGAACGACCAGTTCGGCGTTATCAATAAGGTCATCATCGGGCTCGGCCTCGTCGATCATGGCATCCCCTGGACGGCGAGCGGATCGCTGCTGATGGGCGTCGTGATCTTCGTCGACGTGTGGATGACGACCCCGTTCATGGTTCTGCTCATCCTGGCGGGCCTGCAACTGATATCCTCGGAGATATTCGAGGCAGCGGAGGTCGATGGCATTCCGGCATGGAAGCGCTTCTGGTCGATCACCCTGCCGATGCTGCGCCCGGCGATCGGTGTGGCGGTCCTCTTCCGCGCCCTCGATGCGCTCAGGATGTTCGACCTCGCCTATGTGATGGCTGCGAGCAACGAGAGCGTCATGACCGTCTCCATTTACGCGCGCGACCGGCTGATCAGCTTCCAGGAACTCGGCATCGGCTCGGCGGCATCGACCTGGGTCTTCCTGCTCGTCGCGCTTGTCGCCATCATCATCATCGGGGTCCTTCGCCTCGACAGAGCCGCGGGGACCTGAGCGACATGGCCGATGCAATCATCCCGAAGACCGTGCGCAAGCCTGCCTCCTACTTCCGGATGCGGCGCCGCGCCGTGCGAAGCCTCCAGATCCTGGCCCTTCTGCTCGTCCTGTTCTACACGCTGTTTCCCTATTACTGGGCCTTCGTTTCCTCGACGAAGCAGGGTTCGGCGCTCTATCAATCCGCGCTGATGCCGGCGTTCGACTTCACCTACTATCGCCAGCTGATCGACAATCCTGTTTTCATGGGTTCGCTTCTGAACTCGGCCTATGTCGCGGTCTCAACCACTTTCCTGTCGCTCGTCATCGGGCTCAGCGCCGCTTATGCGCTGGGGCGCATCGACTTTCCGCAACGGCGCACTATTCTGATGATCGTGCTGATGATCTCGATCTTCCCGCAGGTCGTCGTTCTCTCCGGCATGTTCGAGTTGATCAACTGGATGGGTCTGTTCAACCGGCCAAGCGCACTCGTCCTCACCTATCTTCTGTCGACCGTGCCCTTCACGACCTGGATCCTGACCACCTTCATCCGCGAGTTTCCAAGGGAGCTGGAAGAGGCTGCGATCATCGACGGCTGCTCACATTTTAGAATTCTGACGAAGATCCTGCTGCCGCTGATGGGACCTTCGCTCGCCAGCACGGGCATTCTTGCCTTCATTCTGTCGTGGAACGAGTTTCTCTTCGCGCTGACCTTCACCCTGACGGACGAGAACCGGACCGTGCCGGTTGCGATCGGCCTGATCGCAGGCAATAGCCGGTACGAATATCCGTTCGGTCAGATCATGGCCGCATCCGTTACCGTGACGCTGCCGCTGATCATCATCGTATTGATCTTCCAGAGACGCATCGTTGCCGGCCTGACGGCGGGCGCCATCAAAGGCTGACAAAGGAATAGACCATGGACATGCTGGTAAAACTCTACGAGCTGAAGGCCGATCCTGAACTCGATGCGCGCATCGCCGAGCAGGGCATCACCATCCGACGCGTCCTTGCGCCGGAGTTAAACGCTCTGACGGCCTGGATCGAGCCGCGCTTCGGATCCGGCTGGGCCGCGGAAGCGACGGCTGCCACCATGCGCCAGCCGCCCACCTGCTTCATCGCAATCCAGAACGACGAACTCATCGGCTTTGCCTGCCACGAGGCAACCGCGAAGGGCTTCTTCGGGCCGACCGGCGTCGATACGGTCGCCCGCGGCAAAGGTGTTGGCCACGCTCTGCTGCTGACCACGCTTCTCGATATGTACGCGCAGGGGTATGCCTACGGGGTAATCGGGGGTGCCGGTCCAATGGAGTTCTACCGCCGAAGCGTCGGGGCAGTTCCGATCGAAGGCTCGGAACCGGGCATCTATCGCGGCATGCTGCCGCTTGCAGAGCCGAAAGGCATTTCGGAATCGGGCCACTAGGTCTTGTCGAGACTGCCACAAGAGACCGTCGCAAAGGTCGCGGCGACAACGAATGCAATGATTGCTGAGCCGGAACACGCCCAGGAATATTGTGAGGTGTCAGTTCAAGCTCTCATCCCTACAAGGTCGTGAAGATGATGTCATTACATGTCGCGGCACACCTTTCACCTTGCTGATGAGCGTTTGTCTTGCACTTTAATTTCCACAAATGAAAAGGGCGGCATTGTGCCGCCCTTTTAATCAGTTGTTGCAGTTGGGGTCGCCCGGATCACACGCGCCGCGCGGTCTTCTTCGATCATTACCCGCGCCGCCATTATCGCCTCTGCGACGAATGTCACCGTTGTTGCTGTCGTCGCCTCCCCGACGTTGAAAGTCCCGGCGATCACGGTAGCCGTTGTCATCGCCGTCGCGGCGAAAATCCGGCTGGCGATCGAATTGCGGGCGGCGATTTTCGTCACCGTTGGCTTCCGGCCTGCGGTTGTCTCGGTCGCGATTGAAATCAAACTGTCGGCGCTGATCGCGATCGAAGCCCGTCCGGCGATCAGCGTCCGGAGTGCGGCCAAGATCAGGGCTTCGATCAAATCCGCGACGTCCGTCAGTGTCTTGTCGGCGATCGAAGTCTGGCCGCCTATCGAATTCTGGACGGTTGAAGTCACGAGGCGGCGGGCGGTAAAAATCCGGGCCTCGACGCCACCGGTCACGGTCCCGATAAAAATCACGGTTGCGGTAATAGCGGTCCCAATAATTGCCTACGCTGAAGACAACGGTCGGGATTCCAAGCGGGCGATAATATTCGGGTCCGACGTAAACACGCCGGCTTTGATACACCGCCTGAACATATCGTCCGGCGACCCAACCGCGACCACCGTAGAATTCGACGTCACACCATGGCACGTCAGCAAGGCAACCATGAATCTCGACAGATTCGCCAAGCGGGATAACGGCAACTGCGGGGTAGCTCGTGCTCGGACCTGCACGCATATTGACGTTCGCCGTCGAATAGCCTTCGGCGGCAGAGGCTATCGCAGGCGCGAGCAAGAGAAGGCCGGTTGCGCAGATTCTGAGAAGTGTATCTCTCACATTCAACTCCATTGGGGCCGCGCCGCTGTCATGATCGAGAGCGGGCAGCTCCACATTGCGGTCAGGTGGAAAAAACGTAGCGCGTTCTGCCACTTAAGGTGTGACATTCATGCCCTTGTTTCTCTGAAAATAGATCTGTGGCAATGAACCTAGGTTGAACGCGCCAGTCATCGACTTCTTTATTTTATACCTCTTAGGTATGGCCCTTTCCGGCGTCGGCGTTACTCCAATGGCAGGTTGGCCATCGTGACGCGCAAATTGATGGACTCGCGCGAAGTCAGAGCGTTCACTCGCGACCGTCGGACAACACCGAGTGCTACGATCTCGCCTCACTCGCCAACCCGGGAATGCACCGCCGGCCCCTCACGAAGCCGATGCCAAGGCCGGCATACCGGTGAGAAGGTGTCGTCGCAGGTATGGGCGACATTGTCGGTCAGATCGTGCTCCTCGAACTTTTCCGCGAAATACCTCTCGCCGTAGGAGAGGTTCTGGCGGAAAAACGAGATGATCTTCTCACTCCTCAGATCCTCGATGTCGATCTCGTTCTTGCATGACAATGGGTGCTGCCCGGTCACTTATCACCGGCAGTCGGCAAGAATCGTCGCCTTCTCCGGCAGCCGTTTTGACCCTCTAAAGCGCATCAAGTTAGAAATGCTCGCCGACCCAAGGTGCAGGCCCCGCGAACGCGCGGTCGAGCATCATGATTGCCTCGTCGGGACCATCGAGCCCGCCGGCATGGCGAAGGAAAGCGGCTGATCGAAAGCCAGTGTACAGGCTCGGAAGCTGTATGGCGGCGATGCTGACGGTCATCGCCGCGTGGCGATCCTGATTCACGGAAGCGATGCCATCGACGATTGAAACGGATAGGTGCTCTATATCCTGGCCGTGGATTTCCAAGCTGAAATGCATATCGGCGCAGGCGTATCCTCTGCGCGACAATGCCTCGGCAGGATCCAGCAATTTAAGCAGAAATTCTTCCTGATGGGTCAGATGCCAGCCCTTGTCAGGCAACGCGAAAATCAGTGGATCATGGGGAGCGCCGTGCCAGCGCACGCGCGGATAGACCGTCGAAAACGACCCGAGGAACTTGAGAATCTGACGGGATGCACTGCCGTTCAAGCTGGCATAATCTCTCAGAACGAGACAATCCGGGTCAGCAGTATCCAACAGGACATATCCGTCGTTCTGCCCAAAGACGAATGCGGAAGGTATTGAACTGGAGCGATCAAGGAGGCAATTCCAGTGCGCATCGCTACGGTCGAGCCGCCCGGCATCGATCCGGCAGGAACGGTCGTAAATGTCGCGGAGCACGCCGACCTTCTCGAGATCCAGCCGCGTCGATGCCGCCTCCTCTCGGACACGGTAGAGCTGTGCAGTTTCCGCCTCGTAGATGATTTCCGAGCCAGCGAGGTTGAAGCCGGCCTTCCGGTAGACCGGGCGTGACGATGCAAACAGGCTCGCGATGAGCGCGCCGGCCCGCATCGCATCTTTGCATGCCGCTTCGAGAAGCACGCCCGCAAGCCCGGTTCCTCTGTGTTCGGGGCTGATTGCGACATGGGCGATATTGGCCGCGGGAACCGCCTTGCCACCAAGCCAGTGGCCGGAGGGAAGCAGAGCCCAGACCGCGGCCTGCAGTCCATCGACCTCAAGAACGCGAAAATGCTCCAGACCGACCATGGAAACATAGTTCGTGGTGCGCGCTTCGTCGAAGGCAAAAGCCAGTCGATAGGCATCGACAATGTATGGAAGGTCGTCTTGCGATGCAGATCGGGTAATCATCATGAAATCCTCAGCAAGGAGCGTGTTGAATACGGGCTGCGAGGTCGCCAATCCCGAGGATGCCGGCCTTTGTTCCAAGCCTGGCTGAAAGCAATTTTGTCGGCTGCACGGGTCCGACAGCGTTCATGCCTTTTTGAACGCGGTCAAGGTAACCGTTCGCCAGGCCGATGCCGCCACCGATGATGATCCTCGGAGGATCGAGCATGAGTTGAATATTGCTGCACAGCCGCGCCATTCGGGATGCGGAGGCCTCAACAATAGCATCCGCCCACGGCTGACCGGCTTCAGCTTGAAGGAAGATCTCGCGCGCGTCCGCAGCATGGCCACGACGGGCAGCTTCCGCAAACATCCAGCGACCGGACACTTCGTTTTCGAAGAACTGCGTATCCTCCACGGATCGCGCCGTCAGCCCGAAATGCCCTGCCAGCCCGGTCATGAGGCGGCCGTTCGCGACGATGCCGCCACCGACGCCGGTCGAAACGGTCAGGAAGACCAGATCTTCCCCTTCGCCGGCGCCAAAACGAAACTCCCCCCATGCCGCTGCCTGCGCGTCATTGATAGCTGTGACCGGCACCTCGAGAAGCTCGGACATTCTGGCCACAAGCGGATAGTCCTGCGGAATCCTAAGAGTTGACGGATTCATAGCCGACCAGCAACCATCGCGGACGAAGCCAGTGACGGCCATGCCAACCGCGGCGAAATTGCCCGGCAATTTGTGAGCAGCCCGCCTGATCGCATCAAGCCAGCGATCGGGCCCGTCGTGATGTGCCGTCGGCACAGTGACTTCAGCCTGAACCGCGTTGCCTGCTACTAGAGCCACAAGGGTCTTGGTGCCGCCGAGATCGACCGCAAGAACCGGACGCAGCCGATTATCGGAAATGTCGCTATGCATCGAACATGTCCTTCCTCAGTTGAGCAGCTTCTGGCTTTCCGCGTCGAACAGCGACAGGCGCTCGGCGGCAAGGGTAATGGCGACCGTCTCGCCGGCTCGGACGGAGCTTGTCTCCATGCGCGCGACGATCGGATAGCCGTGAAGCGCCAACGTAACGTTATCTTCCGGACCGGTCGGCTCGACCAGGTCAACGACTGCCTCGACACCCTGCTCACCTGGTTTTGCGATACGGACATGCTCAGGCCTGATACCAAGCTGGACGCGCTTGCCCGCGGCGGCCACCGACACTGAACCGACAGGGATCGTCCATCCCCTGCCATCGTCGAACAGGGTTTGGCCAGAAACAGTTTGCAGAGTACCAGAAACAAATTGCATCGAGGGCGAACCGACGAATTTTGCGACAAACAGATTTGCGGGACGGTGATAGATCTCGAAGGGGGTGCCGACCTGCTGCACGTCACCCTTGTTCATGACGACGATCTTCGTGGCGAGCGTCATCGCCTCGATCTGGTCGTGCGTGACATAGATCATCGTCTTGCGGATGCGCTCGTGCAACCTCTTGATTTCGGCACGCGTCTCCACGCGCAAGGTCGCATCGAGATTGGAGAGCGGTTCGTCGAATAGAAAAACCTTCGGATCGCGAACGAGGGCACGCCCGATTGCAACGCGTTGCCGCTGGCCACCCGAGAGTTCGCGCGGCCGGCGCGAAAGCAGCTGCTCGATCTGCAGCAGCTTCGCGACATCGTCGACCTTCCGGCCGATTTCCGAAACTGGGGTTCCACGCATACGCAGTGGAAAGGCGATGTTCTGGCGGACCGTCATGTTGGGATAGAGCGCGTAGGATTGGAAGACCATGGCGATGTCCCGCTCCCGTGTCGGGACGGACGTGACATTCGTCCCTTCGATTTCGATCGTCCCCTCGTCAATCGGATGGAGTCCGGCGATTGCATGCAACAAGGTCGATTTCCCACACCCCGAAGGGCCGAGCAGGACAACGAAATCCCCCTCGTCGACATCAAGATCGATACCCTTGAGGACGGAGACCGGTCCGTAGGACTTCCGGATGCCCTGCAACAGAAGGGAATGGGTATTTTGCGTTTTGGTTGTCATCTTATTATCCCTTGATACTGCCAAGCGACATGCCGCGCACGACCTGTCCCTGCACAAGCATCCCAAGAACCAGCATGGGCAGCATGACGAGGGTCGCAGCCGCGGTGAGCGGACCCCATTGCACGCCCTGGAAGGTGAGGAACGAAGTGATGCTGACCGGCAGGGTCTGCGTGTCCCGGCCCGTCAGCACGAGCGCGATGAAGAATTCGTTCCAGGTGAACAGCACGCAGAGAATCAGCGTTGCAATCAGCCCGCCCCGTGCGACAGGAAAGAAAATTTCCCGGAAGATCGTGAATTCGCGCGCGCCATCCACCTTTGCCGCGTCTCGCAACTCGCGCGGAATGTCTTCGAAGAACGTCACCAGAAGCGAGATCGCAAAGGGGATGTTGACGAAGGCATAAACGCCGATCACCACCCAATGATTGTTCAAAAGCTTCAGCTGTGCCGCCAGGAAATAGGTCGGAATGATGAAGATCAAAGGCGGTGCGATGCGCAGGCTGAGGATGAACTTCTCGTTCGAACGTTTTGTCGGTTCGTCCTGGGCGACGAGGCCGTAGGCGACCAGCGCTCCCACCCCAACGGCGATCAGGCTTGCCGAAAACGAGATGATGACGCTGTTGAAGAACGCCCTGACGAAGACACCGTTGTTCAGCACCCTGGCATAGTTTTCAAAGGTCGGCTCGAAGAGCCAGACCGGCGGCATTGCAAACGCGTCTCGTGACGTCTTCAGAGAGGTCGCCACGACCCAGTAGAGCGGGAAGAGGACGAACAGAAGCAATGCAATCAGCGCGATGACGAAGAGCGCCTTTTTCATGATGCCTCTCCCTTGGCCGGTGCCTTGAACGCAAGATTGTAGAGCAGAAGCAGCGCGACATTGGTGAAGATCGTGAGCACCATGGCGATCGTCAGCGAATAGGAAATATCGAAATTGGTGAAGGCGCTGATGTAGCCGTAGAGGTTCAGCGTTTCGGTCGAAAGCGCCGGTCCGCCGCGCGTCATGATATAGAAGATGTCGAAGGCCTTGACGCTATCGATCGCCCGAATGAGAGCCACCACCATCAGCGCCCGCTTGAGGGCAGGCAGAGTAATGTACCAAAGCACCTGCCATTCGCGCGCGCCGTCGACGCGGGCCGCATTTTGCGGATCGCCGGGCAGTGCTTCGAGCGATGCCATGGTCAGGAGCACAACGAAGGGCGTCCATTGCCAGACATCGGCAAGCAACAGCGAGAAGAGCGCCACATTCGGGTTTCCCAGCCAATCGACCGGACCGATACCGACACGCGACAGCAGATAGTTCATCATGCCGCTCGATGGATCGAGCAGAAAGCGCCAGGTCAAGCCGACGACGATCGGCGTCATGACGATCGGCACGAGCAGGATCGCCCGGGCGATTTTCTTTCCGAGGAACTCGCGATCCATCAACAGGGAAATCAGGAGCCCGAGGATGACTTCGACAATCGTCGCGGCAACCGTAAACAGTGCGGTGCGGCCGAGAGCGTTGAGAGCGCGGCTGTCGAAAACCAGCCGAAGGTAGTTATCGACACCGATGAACTTTTCCTGACCAGGCCTCAGAAGACTGATGTTGTGAAGCGTCAGCCATAACACATAGAGCGTCACGACTGCCGATACCGCGCCGAAGAACAAGACGACGGGTCGATAGAAATATGTCGTTGGGTCTTTCACTGTCCGGCTCTCCGACGGGTCGGCCATGCCGGGCGAACCGGGCATGGCCGATATGTCATCAACGGCCGAGGGCCGCATCGTTGGCGGAATTGGCTTCGGCGAGAGCATCCTTGGCGGACGCCGTGCCGGCCAATGCCTTGGACACCGCGATACCCGCATTGTTGATGATCTCATTGGCCGCTTCGACCGTCGGCAGATATTGCGGGTTGCCCTTGGCAATAGATGCCAGCATGGCCTCCTTGAAGGCGCCATAGCGCTTGTTGAACTCTTCGGAGTTCAGGGCTGCCTGGGAGGTCACGCCTGAATTGGGCGCGATGCCGAAGGACTTGATCTGCTGTTCCTTGGCGGTCGCCCATGAGGCGAAGAGGAAAGCCGCTTCCTTCTGCTTGGAGGCCGAGGCCACATAGAGGCTGTGAACGGCAAGCGAGGAGGAGCCGCCCTTCAGCTTGTCGGACTGAGAGGGTACCGGCACATAGCCGACCTTGCCGACGACCGAGGAAACCGACGGGTCTTCGTTGAAAGCGCCGTTGACGGTCGCATCCATTGTCATGCCGGCCTTACCCTGCTGGAAGAGAACACGGTTCTCCTCCCAGCCGAAGTTGGCGACACCGACCGGACCGTAGTTGCGAAGGACATTGGCGAAGGCATCGAGCGACTTTGCGGCCTCGTCCGAACCGAGCGCCGACTTACCGTCACTTGAGATAAACTCACCGCCATAACCCCAGAGCCAACCGGCCCAGACATAGACGTTCTGGATGCCCTGCGCGCCACGCATCGTAATGCCGGTGATCTCGCTGTTCGACTTCTCCTTGATCGTCTTTGCGGCGGCCGTCACGTCGTCGAAGGTCTTGGGCGGCGTCAGGCCGTACTGATCAAAGAGATCCTTCCGGTACATCAGGAAGGTGCTCTCGCCATAGACCGGGAGACCGTAGAGCTTGCCGTCGACAATGTTGGTGTTGAGATAGCCCGGGACGAAGTCCGCCTTGTCGAGATACTTCGGAAGCTTCTGCGCCAGCTCGTCGAGAGGATCGATGTAACCCGCCTTCACGAAGCCGGGAATGTAGATGATGTTGTTCTGGACGACGTCATAGCGGCCGGAACCGGACGAGAATTCCAGGAGCATCTTGGCGGTGATGTCAGATTCCGGCACGACTTCGAGCTGGACCTCGATGCCCGTCTCCTTGGTGAATTCCGGAATGAGTGCCTGAATGCCGTCGGTCGTCGGATGTCCTTCCATCAGGACCGCGAGCTGCGTTCCCGCGTAAGGCTGAGCCGCATCCTGCGCCAAGGCTGGCAAGGTGATTGAGGCCGAAAGCGCTATCGTCAAAGCAAGAAACTGTCGTTTTTTCATGTCATTCCCCTTTTCTCGTTGCGAAGTTCTGATGTGCGGAAGGAAGGGCTACAGACGCACCACCTCTCCGGTTTCTGCCGAGCGGACAAGCGCGCGGGTCAATTCGAGCGAACGGATCGCTTCTTCCCCGCTGGCAACCTGGCACGGCGCACCGTCGAGCCAGGCAAGAACGGAAGAAAGCTGTGCCCTCAGATCACCGCCGACCTGCCCGCCAATCGTCGGCCAGTGCTGGGTGTCGATCTCGCGAGATGCCTGATTGTCGGCAAAATAAAGCCCGCTGTCGCCGCACTGGACCTCGAAAGACCCTTCGGTGCCGATCATCTCGAGACGGGCATCGATCATGTGGCGGGCACCGGCCGGCAGCGACCAGGCGCTTTCGAAAGTGACCAGCGTGCCGCCAGAAAAGCGGACGATGCCGGCGATCGTGTCTTGTGTGCCGATTGATCCGAGCAGGATGTCGGTCTGCTGCGCGTAGACGCTGACGGGCGTCTGTCCTTCAAGCATCCAAAGGATCATGTCGACGTCGTGAACGGTGACGTGGAGCGCCAGCGGCAAGGTGCCGGCGTAACGCTTCGGGCCTTCGGTGCGCGCGCTGTTGCGACGGGCGTAGATGTGGATCGGTATGCCGATCTGACCGTTCGTGATGAGTTCACGGGCCTTGTAATAGCGCGGGTCGAATCGCAGGAGATAACCGACTGCCAGTTTGACGTTGGCGGCCTTGCAGGCATCGACGATCTTCTGACCGTCTTCGATGGTCGAGGCGATCGGCTTCTCGATGAAAAGATTGACGCCTTTCGCCGCTATATCGAGCGCCGGCTGCAGGTGCAGGTGATCGGGCGTGCAAATGCTGACGAGATCGAGCTCTTCTGCCGCCAGAAGTTCCTGATGAGACGCGTAGGCCTTCACTCCACCGCCGAGCTGTGCGGCAAGCGCCGTCGCACGGGCGAAATCGCTGTCGACGACAGCCACAAGCTCTGCACGTGGGTCGCCTGCGAAAATCGATGCATGCATCGAACCCATGAAACCGGCGCCGATGACCGCAACTTTGGACTTATTGCTCATTGATTTCTCCAACGCTTCAATTCTCGGGGGCCTGTTCGACGGCGTCGACAAAGCGACGCGTGATCTCGTCAGGCCGGGTGATTGCTGAACCGATCACGACGAATGCCGCTCCGTTGCGGATGGCTCGTTGTGCCTCGGCGGGCTCCCAGATTCTTCCCTCCGCCACGAAGGGGACGGCAGCAGCCGACAGGCTGGCCATGAGATCGAAGTCGGGGGCTGCCCGACCCTTTGTGTAGTCTGTGTATCCGGAAAGCGTCGTACCTACGAAGTCAGCGCCCGAGGCGATTGCGTCCCGACCTTCCTGCGCGGTGCTGATATCCGCCATGGTCATACGGCCATGCGCTTTCGCCTCTGCGACCAGATCACCGACAGAGACGGGCCGCGGTCGATTGGTTGCGTCGAATGCAACGATGTCTGCGCCGGCCTCGCAGAGTTGACGGACATCCTCGCGTGTGGGGGTGATGTAAACGTCAGAGCCTTCCTGGGCGATCTTGGTAATCCCGATAATCGGCACACTGACGGCCTGGCGCACGGCGCGAACGTTCTGGATTCCCTCGATCCTGACGCCCTGCGCACCGCCTTTGACGACGGCGAGCGCCAAGGCGACGATGTGGGACGTATCGCGGAGCGGACTGTCTTCCGACGCTTGGCACGAGACGACCAGTCGGCCGAGCAATTTTTCAAGAACATTCATTACGGACGCACCTCCATGATAGGGGCACGTTAGGAAAAATAATAAAATTCGTCAAATATTTTTTTTAGATGAAAATTTTTTTTATTTCATCTTCTAAACATTCCTGTCAGTGACGCTAAGCGCCGTCTGCGCGATGAGTTCGAGGCGCGATGGATCGATAAGTGTGATCGCAGACGCCAATGCGTCGACGATGAGCAACTGACTGATTTTCGAGGGAAAAGCGCCACCCGTCAGCGGCGTCTCCGGCCATGAAGCCAGCAGGACCGACTTACATACCGCCGCAAGCGGGCTCTTCGTGCGGTTTGTTATGCCGACGACATGAGCGCCGCTTGCATGCGCTGACTGGGCAACGCGCAACGTGTCGAGCGTCGAGCCAGAACTTGAGACCAGCACGAACACGTCGGTCGGACCAGCGGTGGCGGCCGCCATGGTTGCCAGGTGCGGATCACGCGGGCAATGCGCCTGAAGGCCGAGGCGAGCGAGTTTGTATTCCAGGTATTGCGCAGTAATCGCCGACGCCGCGACCCCGAAAATCTCGATGTGCCGAGCCTTCAAAAGGGCTGCAGACACATCATTGATGACACTGCGGTCAAGCAACCGATCGGTTTCGTCAAGAGCGATGCGCGCCGTCTCGACAAGATCATGGACGACATCTCCGGAAGCACTATTCGAAGCTTGCTGCTGCGTTGCCACTTCCTGAGCCAGAGCGAGCTTGAAAGTCTGAAACCCTGTAAAACCGAGTTCTCGGCAAAATCGCATCACGCTCGCCTCGGAGGATTTCGCCTCGTCCGCCAGTTCCGTAATGCTCTTGTAAAGCACCGCCTGCGGATCGTTGAGGACAAAAACCGCAACGCGCTCAAGCGCCCGCGTCATTGTCGGAGCGTGCGATCGAATTTGGGCGATGAGAGGCGGCTGGGGACTGGCCAAGATGAATTCCTGATGCGAGGGAAGAAGACAAAACGCAACCAAGCCTAGTTGAAACCTGAGAAAATGGAAATCGAGACGGATGGCCAGGGTTTTCTCTTAGTTCCATTGCTCGAACGAGATATCCGTCCTTCTTCCTGTCGAGGGATGCGGGTCCATCTTCAGGCGCAATCGGCAATTCGAAGCCGTCCACCATTCATGTCCTGGTTATTCGGGCGTAGGAGTGCGCAAGATCTTCAGAAAATGGCCGCGTGCGAAAGCTTTCCTAAATGTCAGCTCTCTTTGCCGTACTGAACTGCGCTCCAAGCCACGATCACGTGGGTGCAGCGCCGCAATGCCCGCATCCAAAACAAGCTCCGAACCCAGGTCTATCGCCGCTTCCGATGCAGCCGGTTCATGCCTCTATCCAAGCGGGCGTCGCTTCACGGTGGACCTGCCGATCGAAGTAGCCGCCTGAGGCCCAGGTTTCATCAACGATCCTTTGCCACAATACGAAACTCTCGGGGGCCGAGAAGCTGACCGTCTTGGGCTGCAAGCTGAAGCTTCGGCAATGGTTGCCCCTTCCGACTGTCCACGATTGCGTAGTTCAGTTCCCCGGGCACAAAGCAATGCTCTTCCCCCCATTGCCAAAGAGCTACAAGGGCCACGCTCAGTTGATGCCCTTTCGGTGTCAAAAGATAGAGATGGCTAAGCGCGGATTCGGGGTCCGGCTCTACCGTGAAGATGCCTTCCTCTACGAGCTTGCGCAGTCGAGCCGACAAAATGTTTCTTGCGAGACCGAGACCCCTCTGAAATTCGGAAAATCGTCGTCGCCCCTTGAAAGCCTCTCGGACAATAAGGAGTGACCACCAATCACCGACGACCTGGAGCGCGCGCGCGATCCCGCACTGGACGTTCCCCATGTCAGTCCGCTTGCCCTTCATTTTCCTCACCTTCCTCAAAATAATGGTTGCAAAGTTAAACTATATAGCGATAGATGTCGATAGGTTTCAAAATTAAACCTTTTCCGTCGCCGCGAACTTGGAGGGTGTGAGAGTGACCGACCTATTGGATCTCGCAATTGAAGCGCATGGAGGCTTGGAACGCTGGCAGCAGATCGAGCAATTGCATGCGCACATTAAAGTCGGGGGCGCGATCTGGCATGTGAAGGGCTGGCCGGATGTCTATGCCGACATCCACACCTCGGTTTCCACGCGCCAGCCGCGTACTGAATTCACTCCCTTCTTTAAGGCAGGACAGCATTGCGTTTGGGAGCCGGAGCGAACGGCTATCGTTGCGGACAGTGGCGGAGTCACTGATCAGCGTGTCGCACCGCGTTCCCTCTTTGAAGGACATACGATCACCACGCCCTGGGACCGGCAGCACCTGATTTATTTCACCGGCTATGCAATGTGGACTTATTTGACCACACCGTTCCTCTTCAAGCTTCCCGGTTTCAAGACGGAGGAGGTCGAGCCGTGGCAAGAAGAGGATGAAATCTGGCGCGGGTTGAAGGTAAGCTTCCCCACGACCGTCCCGAGCCATTCCACAGTGCAGACCTTCTATTTCAACGCGAGCGGCCTGTTGCGGCGCCATGACTACAGCGTCGACATCATGGGTGGCACCAGGAGCGCCAACTATGCAAGCGATCACCAGAATTTCGCCGGCTTGGTGATCCCGACAAAGCGTCGGGTCTACGCGACCGACCTCGACAACCGGCCGATCCTCGATCGGGTCGCTGTCGCGATTGACTTCCTCAGCATCGAAATCGAAACCGACCGACGAAGCAACTGAATGCGTGACCGCCGCGCCGCCCGTGAACCTCACGTCCAGACTTCCTGGTCGTGAGAACCTCCAATGCACCATTCTGACATTTGTGCTGGCTCTGCCGAACAACTGGAAACCGTCAGAAACCTTCGGACATATTCAGAGCGCAATTTCGCCTCTTCGTTCCGCGATAAGACATCTCGTCCGCCAGGTCATCGACGGATCAGTTGGAGCACCTCTGCGTTTGTTTTGCCTGTGCGTGCTGCTCACGCATGGCACTTCGCGATCTCTTTCCCTCAAGTCGCATGATGCGTCGCCATTTCCGGAGTGGCCGCCGATCGTCTGGGTCGTCCAGCGTGTCGGACAGCGTGCCCACCTGGGAAGCTGAGCAGGAGCCGGTGCATCCTGTCGTGCGTTCGAGTGCGTGCCTATTGCGTAGCGTAGCAACAGCGTCCCCTTCCAGCGCTCGCCTTAGGAGGTCCCATTGACGAGCATTTCTGTCACTTCTTCTTCGTCCTATCGCTATCCCTACCTGCTGTCGTCGCTGCAGGACGACGGTGATGATTTCACCCTCGGTTCCACAAAGACATCCACGGGATCGACCTCCAGCTCAAGCGGTGCGTCCTCGGCATCGTCGTCATCGGACTCCGACGATTCGTCCCTTATCGCCTCCGTCGAACAGCTGATCTCCCAGCTCATGTCGATCATGCTCGACATGCAATCGTCGAGCCAGCAGAGCGATGGAAGCAAGTCTGACCAATCTTCGTCGGGCCAATCCTCGTCTCGTATCGATGTCATCCAGAAGATGGACACCAACGGCGATGGCAGCATATCAAAGCAGGAATTCGTTGCCGCCCGGCCGTCCGATGTCAGCGAGAATCAGGCGACTTCGCTGTTCGACAGCTTCGACTCTGACGGTACTGGATCGCTCACCGAGGACCAGCTGGCTCAGGCCATGTCAATCAAGAACCAAGGCGGCCCGATCGGCGGGCTTGGGGGCAGCGGCGATCTCTCCGATCTGTTCACGTCGATGGACAGTGACGGCGATGGCGAGGTTTCCGAAGCGGAGTTCCTGGCCGCAAAGCCTGACGACGTCAGCGACGATCAGGCGACAAGCCTCTTCGAAAGCATGGACAGCAGCGGAAGCGGTAGCTTGACTGAAAGCCAGTTCGAAACCGCCATGCAGGCCAAAGGTCAGCCGCCGGCACTGCCTGATTTCGATTTCTCTAGCCTCTATGCGTCATCCTATCAGGATGACGACATGACGAGCACCTTGCTGCAACTCTAGCCTCGCCGGCCAGTCGATCGCCGCGGATTGTCCGAGCGGCCGGGCATCGATCCCCCGACATCTCGCCACTGGCCGATGTCGGCCTTGTCGGGTCGTCGCGACCATGGGCGAGATAGGAAACGGTATTGGCATCGGCTACGCTACGGCTATCCAAGCGTTACGGTCAGAGCGGAGGTGTCCGGGCGCATCGTTTCGTTCGAGGTTAAGCTCGGCAACTTCACATGTTTCCAGATGTTGCTGGATTGAGGCGACTCCGGGGAATTTAATGTCTTATTGTGAATTCCGGAAGCGCGATTGCCGCGCAAAAGAGGTGAGCTCGAATTCATATCTATCTATATTATAAGGCAATTTCATTCATTGTTGAAATGCCGATCCGGATTCCGCATGAGAAAAGAAAATCCCTCGGTCAAAACGCATTTACCATCGATTAACGCTGTCGCAACAGATTTGCCGGGACGCATCACTCAAACGGGAAACGGACATATGGTCAGCGCTATTTCTTCTTCGACGCTTTTAAGCGCCGCTTCGACAACCTCTTCCAGTACCTCAAGCAGCAACGATGCCACGAAGATCCAGGCTGAGATTGCTGCAAAGAAGGCCGAACTCGCCAACACCAAGGACGCGGACGAAGCGCAAACCTTGCAAGAGGAAATCACGGCTCTGCAGGCCCAGCTAGACAAGCTGCAGAAGACGTCCAACGCTCAGCAGACAGGCGGCACCAAACCCATGTCCGGCGCGCGGGAAGCAGACAAGGACGATGCCTCGAAAAATGCCGGCGATACGAAGCTCTCAGGCGAAAGCGACCGTATCGGCACCAGGAATTTCGATCAGGATAGCGACTTCGGCAATCGCACCGCCTACCTCTGATCGCCTGCTCGTTCGCATTAAGCGTCTGTCGCGAGCGGTGGCGCCAGATGGAAGGTAACAATCTGTTCCAGGCCCTTGATCGGCCGATTGCGAACCTCGATGCGCCCCTCAAAGCGCAGGAGGATTTCCTTAGCGATCGCCAAGCCAAGCCCCGCACCCGGGAATGACTTCTGCCGGCCGGCATCGATACGGAAGAAAGGTTCGAACACCTGATCAAGCCGCTCTTCCGGAATACCTGGGCCGGTGTCGACGATGCGCAGCGTGCCCGTACCCTCGTCATGCACGACATCGGCGACTGCCGACACGCCATGTGTCGCGGCATTGATCAGCAGATTGCGCAGCGCACGCGTCAACGCCAGCGGCGCTGCGCAAATGGTCGTATCCTCGGCAACATTCAGCCTTATGTCGAGCCCCATGGCAGCGAGCTCCTGGACGATGCCACCAACCACCTGATCGAGCCGGATGCGCTCCAGCGGATCCCGGTTGATCTCCTCCCGCACCAGGCCAATCGCGCTATCTGCAATCTTGTCCAGCTCTTCGAGATCGGAGAGCCATTTCAACCGTTCGTGCTCTTCACCGATGAACTCGGCGCGCAGGCGCAGGCGCGTCATCGGCGTACGCAGGTCATGACCGGCGGCGGCCACGAGCCGCATCCGACTTTCGGTCGCGGCCTTGACGCGAGCAGAAAGCCTGTTCAGCGCCTGTGCCGTCGCCTTGACCTCGCTCGGCCCCGTTTCCGCAACGGTCGGCAATGTGCCGTCCGGCTGTATCCGGGCCAAGGCATCTTCGATGAGCCGGAGCGGCCGGATGATCTTCGAGGCCGCAAAGACCGAAACCAGCGTGCTGCCGGCAACGATCAGAAAAAGCCATCCGACGAGGATTTTCCATCCACCGGGCGGAGGCCCGAATTGCGGCAAGGGCGCCAACATCCACGACCCATCGGCAAGGCGGATGGATGCTGTCGCCATATCGCCCGGCCCCGGCCCGTGCGAGACAGAGACCTCCCGCGGCGCACCGATGCGACGCAGCGCTTCGGCAAGAAATCCCGAAAACATGTCGTCCTGAGGGCCTCCCGCCGGCTCGGACGCCAGCACGACACCCCTTGCGACGGCCATGGAACGATCAGCTTCGGCGAATTCCGCGATCAACCTCAGTTGCTGCGCAACCGGCTCCATCGTGGTCTCGGGCCGCGGTCCTCGCAGCACGAGGCTCGCTGCGAAGGACGAGGTTATCACCACGAGGACGATCGCCATCAGCAGGAGAAGCGCCAGACGGGCGCCGAGCGATTTCATTCCGCGCACGTCGAGGAGTGCACTGGTAGGACAAGCTGGTAGCCGCCATTGCGAATGGTCCTGAAGATCGGAAACTGCGGCGTTTCGCCGAGTTTGCGGCGCAGCCGGCTCATCAGGACGTCGATCGAGCGATCAGCCGGGTCGCGTCCTCGCCCCTGGGTGACGTCGAGCAATTGATCGCGTGAGAGCAGCCGGCCGGAGCGCTCGACGAAGGCCCGCAACAGATCGAACTCAGCGCCGGTCAGCGAGATCACCTCGCCATTGTCCTTCGACAGCCGGCGCCGGCGCGAGTCCAGGGTCATATCGGCGAAATGGAAATTGCGTGGCTCCGGCTCGATATCGGCATCGTCGTTGATACGGCGAAGCACGGCCTTGATCCTTGCCGAAAGCTCCCGCGGATTGAACGGCTTTCCGAGATAGTCGTCCGCACCGATCTCAAGACCGAGAATCCGGTCGATATCCTCCTTCAGCGCAGTGAGAAGGATCACGGGAATGCGAGGCCTGGCGTTTCTGAGATCCCGGCACAGATCCAGACCCGAACCGTCGGGGAGCATGACATCGAGGACAAGGAGATCCGGGGTGCGGCGGGCGAGCAAATCCTTGCAGGCGCGCAGACTGGATGCCGTCAAAGCCCGAAATCCCTGCTCTTCGAGATAGCGGCTGAGAAGGGTGCGGATTTCATAGTCATCATCGACGATCAGGATGTCGGAGGTGTGAATCATGACCCGCTTTTCTCGCTCTTCTCACACCCCTATCCATCGCTCATCCAACGATTGAAGAGAAGCATTTTCCGCCAAGGAACCGGCTTAACCCCAGCCATTCGCAGTGCTTGTCAAGCGAGGACCAATCTCAACGCGAGAAAGGGCGTCAGGACCTGGCCAGCCATAGAAGGCAACCCTTAAGTCGACAGATCGTCGGATCGGCCGCACCGCCGATTGGAATCTGACACGGCGAGAATATGGGTTTCAGCCACTGGCTCAGTGGGTTGGCATTCCTAAAATGAGGAAGGCACCAGGCCAAGCACTCCAAATGAGTGTCATCAGTTGGGCGCCTTGAGATAGTACCAACCATCGACCACCCATTGCTCATTCAGTTGGTTTGCCTGCCTTGCCGTCCAGGAGATGAATGAGTTCCATGGGGAACGGGAATATGATCGTCGAGCTGTTTTCCCCGGCAATAACGTTCAGTGTGCTCAAGTAGCGCAGCTGCATTGACAACGGTTGTCTGGCCAGCATTTCAGCCGCTTCCACCAGCTTTGCCGCGGCCTGCTGCTCGCCCTCGGCATTTATGATTTTCGCACGCCGCTCGCGTTCTGCCTCGGCTTGCCTGGCAATCGCACGGATCATCGACTCGTTGATGTCGACATGCTTGATCTCAACATTGGCCACTTTGATGCCCCACGCGTCTGTTTGGGCGTCGAGCATTCTCTGGATATCTTCGTTGAGCCTGTCGCGTTCCGCGAGCATCTCGTCGAGATCGTGCTTGCCGAGCACCGAGCGCAACGTCGTTTGGGCAAGCTGGCTTGTGGCTGCCATGAAATCCTCGACCTGAATCACTGACTTCTCCGGATCGATGACCCTGAAGTAAATCACCGCGCTAACTCGAACCGAAACGTTGTCATGGGAGATGACGTCCTGGCTGGGGACGTCGAGCACGCGCGTGCGCAGGTCGACCCGCACCATTTGCTGTACGTAGGGAACAAGTAGGATCAATCCGGGGCCTTTCACGCCGGTAAATCGACCAAGTGTAAAGACGACGGCCCGCTGATACTCGCGCAAGATTTTGATCGCGTTCGCCAGGACGATCAGCAACAGGACGACTGCGACGATATAGAAGATGAAACCTCCAATCATGGTCATGTGCGCTCCTCCTTGCTTTCTTTCTTGCGGGGATCACGGGCGACCTCGAGGGTTAGCCCATTTCTGGCAATGACCGTCACGTCGTCTCCGTCCGTGAGCGGTTCGGCGGAGACGGCGCTCCAGCGCTCTCCATGCGCGACAATGTAGCCGGTCGTGCCCGTCCAACTGGAGACTTTCCCTGAAATGCCGATCATCTGCTCCGCACCGGTCACCACGGCACGCCGGCGCGCGCCGAATGCAAGGCGAACGACAATGAGGCTGAAGGCGAGGGCTGAAACACCGATACCAACCAGGACCTGTCGGCTCACTTTCAGATCGGGCACATCCGTATCGAAGAGAATGGTTGCGCCCAGGACGAGGGCGACCACACCGCTAAGGCCGAGGACGCCGAATGTCGGTGCATGCGCCTCCGCGACAAAGAGAGCAACCGCAAGCACGATGAGGCCGATGCCGGCATAGCTGACCGGTAGCATTGCCAAGGCGTAGAGACCGAGCAGCAGGCATATGCCGCCGACTGTTCCCGGGATAACCGCTCCGGGCGTGAGAAACTCGAATATCAGGCCGTAGATGCCGATAACCATCAGAATGAGTGCGACATTCGGGTCGGCGATGACCGAAAGCAGGCGCGTTCTCCAGTCAGGCTCGATGCTCTCGACAGCGAGGCCCGTCGTCTCAAGCCGGATGTCCGTTCCTCCTGCCCGTACCGTGCGACCGTCGGCTTTCGCCATCAGCTCGTCGACGGTGAACGCGACGAAGTCGATGACTTTTTCGCGTTCGGCTGCAGTCGACGAGAGGCTGGCTGCGTCGCGTACCGCCTTTTCCGCCCAGTCGGCGTTGCGATTGCGCAACTCGGCCAGCCCCCGAAGATAGGCAGCAGCGTCGTTCACTGCCTTTGCCTCTGCAGCGTTGGACGACTGTCGCTCCTTGCTGTCGCCATTCTGGCCGTTGTCTTGTCCGCTCCCACCGAGAGCAATAGGCGTTGCGGCGCCCAGATTAGTACCCGGCGCCATGGCGGCGATATGACTGGCATAGAGGATGTAAGTGCCAGCACTGGCCGCGCGGGCGCCGCTCGGAGCCACGTAGCTCGCGACCGGCACCGACGAGGCAAGGATTGCCCGAACGATGTCCCGCATCGACGTATCGAGACCGCCGGGCGTATCCATTTGCAGGACGACCAACGCCACTTTACGATCGTTGGCAAGCTGGATGCCGCGTATCACATAGTCGGCGGACGCGGGGCTGACGGCGCCATTCAATCGCAGCAGTAAAGCGACGCGTTCCGAGCCCGCTGTCGGGGCGGCGGAAAACAGGAATGCTGAACCCCAGATCAATGCCAAAGCGAAAATACGGATTGCCTCTCGGCAATACCCCCGGGGCCGCACGGTCACCCGATCAATATTCATACACTCAAATATACGCCAGATTTACCAAAAGATAAGGCAGAAGTTTCTTCACCGAAGAGGCAGGCGATTTACCAGTTCAAATTCGAAACCCGACTTGCCCTTGTCGATCAACCAGGTGATTGCGGGAAGACGGAAGACGCCCGACGTGCCTGAGGTTTCCGCTTCCACCCGGTATGCAGTCGCCACGACGGTCACGCGGATACGCCGCTGTCAGACGTCGGCTTTCGCAAGATGCGCGAGGAGGTCGTCGAGCATGGGCCGCTGCCCCTTGAGTATCCTTCGAGCTGCGTCCTTCAACGAAAACCAATCCGCACGATCGACTTCTGGAAACCTCCGGATCCGACCGGACCTCGGAGGCCATTCCATCTGAAACTCCGAGCTTCGAATGTCATTCAGGTCCAGCGTGGGATCGGCTTCCATGTACCAGGCGACAACGACCTTGCCACCCGGCTGCCGGTATTCGCCCAACGGATTGAAGTCACCATCGACCGCGACCCCCAACTCCTCGAGGGTTTCCCGCTTCGCAGCCGCGAATTCGTCCTCCCCGGGCTCGACCAGTCCTTTGGGAATGGACCAGGCGCCCTCGTCCTTCTTCGCCCAGAAAGGACCCCCGGGGTGGACGAGGAGGACCTCGACTTCGTCAGAACGGCGCCGAAACAGGAGGAGCCCGGCGCTACGAATGGCCATACCGCCCCTCCTCAATCATGGTTCAAAGCATTCTTCGCAGATGCCACAGCCGTCCATCCATCGACGGGCACATCGGCAACAGAGACAAATACGACCATCCGGCTGCTCCCTGTCATTTTCCGAGGGGATGATTTCGGTCGTTTCGTCGGGAAAATAGCCGAAACCTCTTCTTGTTGCTCCACCAGCCTGATCTCACCAAATAGGTGGTCGGGGTCGGCCGGCAAGATGGCATCGCCATTGCAGGAATGTCGCATGATGGACGGCCGATACCGAAGCTCGGATGAAGTTGTCCCTAGCCATCTTATTCAGATCAGCGATGCGGCCATTGCCAGCGGATGCAGCCGAGACTACCCATTCCAGTGCTCCCTCATATCCTACCGGCATCTTGCTTCGAATGTGCGACCCGAGCGATCGCGATAAACACAATAGCCTGGGCGTTCAGTCGATCGACCAATAAGGGCTCCGGCGACCCCACCGGCGACGGCTCCTACCGCGGCGCCGCCCCAACTATTCGAGACCGCGCCGCCAATGACTGCACCGGTTCCCGCTCCAATAGCTGTCCCCTGTTCAGTTGCTGTACAGGATGCCAGGGCGGTCACAACAACACCAACTAGTAAAACTTTCTTCATGGTATTTCTCCTGTGCTTTAGCCCAGAATGCAACTAGGGCAGTATTTTAAAAATACGATGCACCGATAGGTATTACTATGGACGTCGGGAGCGCTACGCTCGTTGGCCAGCCGGCGGGCACGTCGACCTCGCTCCCAAGCGGGATGGCGGCCGTACACGGCGAAGTGGGCCTTCCCCAATCCTGTCTGGAGGTAACTCCGTCGGGCTTATCGGGAAGGCCGGGACGATGCGGAATGCCTCGACCTAGTCGCCCGGTGGAGTGGGCAGATGCCGTCCGGGCCTGCGTCTACCGCACCGACGTGTCCACGCGCGTGACGACCGACATTCCCGGCCGCAGCCTTTCGGCCAATGGCTGACCGCGATCGATGGATATACGAATCGGCAGTCTCTGGACGATTTTCGTGAAGTTTCCCGTCGCGTTATCCGGCCTCAATATGCTGAATTCGGAACCGGTTGCGGGCGACAGTTCTTCCACTTTGCCTGTCAGTCGCGCCCGATTGAGCGCGTCGACAGTGAACCAGACCGCCTGGCCGACGCGAATGTCGTTCGTCTGCGTCTCCTTGAAGTTCGCAACCACCCAAAGGTCCGATGGTACCAGAAACATCAACTGCGATCCGGACGTCACAAATTGCCCGAGACGCACCGAGGCCTCGCTGATTTGGCCATCTCTCGGAGCGGTGATCACCGTATTCGACAGGTTGATGCTCGCGACGTTGACCTGCGCGTCGGCCATCCGCAAGGCCGCCTGAAGTCCCTGTTTGGAAACCTCCGTGGACGTCAGCGTCTGCTCCGCGATGGCGATGGCGGCTTCGGCGCGCTTAACGCCCGCTTCGGCGGCGCTTAGGGTCGCCTGCGATTGCTCGGCCTGCGCTTGTGGGGTGACTCCCTGGCGACCAAGTGCCTCGACGCGAGTGGTATCTGCCGTTGCTCGTTGCAGCTCAGCCTGAGCCTGCAGAAGATCCGCCCTGCGCGCAACGATCTCCGCACGGTTTTGCGCCGTCGTCTGTTCCACGTTGGCCAGGTTTGCGATCGCCTGATCGCGCTGGGCCTGAGCCTGCTCGAGTTGCTGCTTGTAGGTTCTGTCATCAATCCTGACCAGCGTATCGCCGACACGAACCCTTTGAAAGTCACGTGCCGGCACCTCGACCACATAACCACTCACCTGCGAAGACAGGACGGTGATCTTGCCGCGAACAAAACTGTTGTCGGTCGTCACGATGCTCAATGCGAAGGGCCACAGCCCCCACGCGAAAAGGATGAGGGTAACGCCGACGACCGCCACCAAAAGCATCGCGGCAACCGTCAGGGGCTTGGGTGCCAACGTCTTCGGTCGAAAAGTTACGGCAGCTTCCGGCACCGTTGAAGAACCTTCCGCGACTCGGGGCCCGTTTGGCGTCTTGCCGCCATCAGGCGACGGATCCAGGCCCACCGGGGCGCCGCGCAACGGTTCCGCCGACGGCCGCTCTTCTAGTGCATCTGGTTCGCGATCTTTCATCTCGAGTGCACTCCTTCGATTCAGGCCGTGCTAGGCCCTGAGGCCACGCGCGCGAGGACAAAAATGCGCGTCATCGACCAAGCGAGGAAAATGACCGCCAGTATCGTGTTCAAGACAACGACGTCGTTGTATGCGCGAACATTCGACTCGCGCGTGGCTATTTGCGAGAGCGCAGCCACACCCAGCGCGTTTCGAAGCGCAGGATCCGTGACGACGGGTTTGTAGACCTGCGATTGGAGTGCAAGCCGCAATGCGACAGCTGGATCCGTCTGCTGGGTATGGGCAGTGATAAGCGCCGAATATTCGTGCTCGCGATATTGCTGGAACGTCGCGAATAGCGCCGGCCCCGCCAATCCGCCGATCCCCTGGGTAATCGAAAATAGCACGATAAAGGTAACCATATGGTCTGCGCCCTCTGCCAGGGCGCGATTTACGCCGAAGAGAAGCAACGGTCCGATGAACATTCCTGCAGCGCAGGAAACAAAGAACTGGCTGACATAGAGGTCGTGGGGTCGGGTCAGGTTCGTGGCGTGCCGGTCCATCAGTCCCGCGATGATGATAAGGACGACCGAAGCGGAGATCAGGGGCAGCACCGTCTTAGGTCCGAAAAGCAGAGCCGAGACGATGGTGCCTGTCAGCGTTCCGATGAATATCACCGAATAAAGCGATTGCAGTTGATCGGGTCCCATTCCCAAAGTCCGCATCAATCCTGTTGCGGCATAGGTCTGCTCGGAGAGAAGCAGCCGGATGCTCAGCGCTCCCAAGGTGAAACGTACCGTACCGGATGTCCCCAGCCAGCGCGTGCGAACAAGCGGCCGCTCCCTGTGATGCTCGAGATAGAATGCGCACAGAAGAAGAAGCAGAGCAGCGATCAATGCATGCGCCATCCAGGGCTGGTCCGGCCACCATTGAACACGACCTTGCGCCAGCACGGCGACGATGAGCGCCAAGGCCGGGGAAATCAGCAGGAAACTCAAGACATCCAGAGGCTCGAAAGCCTTTATGCGAATACCGGGCGGCAACTTCAAAACGACGACGGCGGCAAGCGAACAGAGACCGAGGCCGAGCTCAAAAACATAAAGCACATGCCACTCGCCGATATCGAGTAGCGGCACAGACAATATCCACGCGAGCGGCGTCGCAAGCTGACCGACGCCAAGAGCTATACACATGCCCGCGCCAAGCTTGGCTTTTGAGAACGCTTGCATCATGTAGAAATTGGCAACTGCGCTGATGGGCGCCGACGCGAACCCCGTCACCGCGCGAACAAATAGGGTCATCGGATAGTTGTAGGCGGCAAGCTGAAGAACAGTCGCCAAGACATAAGCCATCAATCCGAGTTCGGCGAAGCGACGTATCCCGAATTGCTGACGGCACTTGAACAGGATCAGGTTGGAAGAAACATTGACCATCACCCAGGCGGCAGGGAGCCACGCGCCTTCGATCGGCGTAAGCCCCAGTTCGCCTTGAATCTGCGGCAGGTTGGCCAACACCATGGCATTGCCGAGGCCGCCGGTTATGCCAACAAGCACCCCCACGAACGCGTAGGCCAATCGCACCGCTGGCGAATGGTACGGCGTCGACGGCGAACCTGCCATTCGCGGCCGCTCGTCGGACGTCCAGTTCGGAATTGGTTCCAGATAGCGCGGCATTTTAGGACAAGCCAACCGAAGGTTGGATGCTAATACAAGATGCGAAGAATTGCCAGGATGACGCGAGCCCGGGCGATGTCCTCAATGTGTCTTTGCACGCGGGCTCACATACGGTCGGCAGACGAGCGCCTAAGAGGCCGCTACCGACAGGGTCTGCAGCAGCGGCCTTAGCCTGTCGACGAACTCCTCGCTTCCGCAAGCGAAGCGAAGCTTCTGAGGAAGTTCGGTTCGATCCCAGTCGATGGTGCTTGAAACACCGAGACGCGCGAGGATTGGAAGCGCTGCCATCACGTCCCAGGTTGAATCTCCAATGGAGAGGTAGCCGTCGGTCTCGCCGAGCATGACCTCGATCAGCGAGATCGTTGCAGCCCCGCAAAGCCGGAAGCTGATACCGAGATCATCCGAGATGAAGCGGATGGCTTCGAGCCTGTCGGCAGTCGATACGGTGGGATGGAAACTGAAACCCGTAGATGCCCGCGACATGTCGAATGCCGGAAGCGGCTTGATCGGGCGGCCGTTGAGCCGCGCCGGGACCGTCGTCCCTCCCATTATGGTCAGGTCGCGGA
The DNA here is from genome assembly GCF_000281145.1 of Rhizobium sp. CF142. NCBI lineage: Bacteria > Pseudomonadati > Pseudomonadota > Alphaproteobacteria > Hyphomicrobiales > Rhizobiaceae > Rhizobium > Rhizobium sp. CF142. Next base: position 47,502 of record NZ_AJWE01000089.1, read on the forward strand.
CGGGTGCATGGATCACCCCGAAGACGGGTCGCCGGTTCTCGTAGAGCCCGATCGAGATCGCCCAGTTCTGGCTGCCACGCACGAAATTGAAGGTGCCGTCGATCGGATCGATGACCCAGATACGGCCCGACGTGCCGGGGACCTCGCCGCCTTCCTCGCCGAAGACGCCATCGTCCGGGAAGGCTTGATTGAGCCGGGCGATCAGCAGCGCCTCGACCTGCCGGTCCGCCTCTGTCACGAGGTCGAGGTGCCCCTTCTTCTCGACCGGCAGGCCTGCCAGCGAGCGGAAGTGCGTGAGGGCCAGTGTCCCGGCCTCCCTTGCGATATCTTCGATAATCACCTCGACCGGACGCACCGGCGAGGCGCAAGCATGCCTGTCAGCCACGGGCACGATCCCTGATCCGTGCCATCTGCGCGACGTCGTCGCCCATCAGCTGGTCCAGCTGGCCCTCGCGAACCCACTGGACGATCTGGGCCTCGATATCGACGCCGTATTTGATCATCTTCTCGTGGTGGCCGCCGGGCAGATAGGTGAAGACGGCAAAGCCCTCGTCGTGAAGCTGGCGGGCCTCGCCGCTCGCGAAGTGATAGACTTCGATGTTCATCGCATTGAGATTGGCCTGCCGGGCAAGCGCCGCCGGATCGATCAGGCGGGAATGCATCAGGCCGACGGTCGGCACTTCGGGGATCGCGGCCTTCACGGCCCTCAGTTGGACGAAGTCGAAAGAGGAGAATTGCAGGAGGTCTGCGCAGCCCAGTTCGTCGATCAGCGCACGCAGCTTGGCGATGATCACGTCGTTGCGGTCGTAGATCTTGAGTTCGAGCTGATAGAGTATCCCAAGTTCGCGGGCGAGCTGCAGCGCGTCGCGCAGCAGGGGTACGCGTTCGCCGGCGAAACCCTCGCCGAACCAGCTTCCGGCATCGAGCCTGGAGAGTTGCGAATAGGTCATGTTCTCAACGATGCCGTGGCCGTTGGTGGTGCGATCGACGGTCTTGTCATGGATCAGAACCAGCTCGCCGTCGCTCGTCATGCCAAGGTCTGTTTCGCAGGTGGCGAGCGGCCCGCCATGTTCGAAAGCTTTGCGAAACGCGGCAAGCGTGTTTTCCGGAGCGCCGGCGCTGTGGCCACGATGGCCACCAACGCGCAAGGTATCGAGGTTCATTCTGAGCGGATTCATTGTGTTTTCCTTTTTCAATTCAACGGAGGCGCGCGTCGAAACGATCGCGCAGGTAGTCGCCGAGCAGGCTGATGGAGAGGGTCGTCAGGACGATGACGGCGCCGGGGAAGGCGGCGATCCACCAAGCGATCGCCAGATAATTCCGGCCGTCTGCGACCATCAGGCCGAGGCTGGTCGCCGGCGGCTGGATGCCGAGGCCAAGAAAGCTCAGCCCGCTTTCGAGCAGGATGATTTCCGGAAAGTTCACGGTGAACTGTACGATCAGCGGGCCGGCGATATTGGGAAGCATGTGGCGGAGGTAGATCCGTCGCGACGGCACGCCGACGATGCGGGCCGCTTCCGCATAGCCTTCCTCCCGGGCGCCGATGACGAGGCCGCGGGTCAGCCGCGCATAGCGTTCCCAGTTCTGAAAGCCGACGAGGAAGACGAACAGCAGCGGGCTGGAACCGAACATGGCAAGCACGCCGAGCGCGATGATTATGAAGGGGACCGACGCCATCGAATCGGCAAAGCCCATGATGACGTTATCGATCCAGCCACCGAAATGGGCGGCCAGCAGGCCAAGCGTCGTGCCGATCAGCGCGCAGACGATCGACCCGACGAGCGCGATCATAAGCGTGGTCTGGGTGGCAACCAGCACGTTGCTCAGCACATCGCGGCCGAGATAGTCGGAGCCGAACAGATGGCTTGCGGACGCGAAGGGCCGGGCAAAACGGGCGAGCGGGTCCTGCGAGAGATAATCGAAAGGCGATATCCAGCGCGCCGCAATGCCGGTGACGACGACGATGCCGATCCACAGGCAGCAGAGGCCAATGCTGGACGGCATGTGGTGGAACGGAGCCCAAAGCCACCCCCGGATCGGGCGGGACGAGGTCACGATCGTCATGTCAATGCATCCTGAGTTTCGGATTGAGGACGACATAGAGAATGTCGACGGTGAGGTTGATGACGACCATGAAGGCCGTAAACAGCACGATCATCGCCTGTGCGACCGGCAGGTCACCAGCGCTCGTCGCATTGACGAAGCCGCTGCCGAGGCCAGGCCAGGCAAAGACGGGTTCCACCAGAACGGCGCCCCCGAGCAGACCGCCAGCGACGAAGCCGAGCGTCGTCACCATCGGGATCGCCGCGTTCGGCAGGGCATGGCGCAGTATGATCTCCCAGTTCGGGACGCCGTCGGCGCGCGCCGCGGCAACATAGGGCTGGCCCAGGACATCGATCAGGGTCGAACGCATGAAGCGGGCGACGGCCGCGGCATTGAACAGGGCGCAGGTCGCCACGGGCAGGATCGCATGTCTCCAGGTCGAGCTGCCGGAACTCGGCAGCACGCGCAGCCAGACCGCGAAGGTGAAGATGAAGACGAGGCCGAGCAGGAAGTTGGGAATGCTGTAACCGAGGACGGCGCCCGCCATGACGCCCTTGTCGACGGCAGATTCCCGGCGCACGGCCGCAAGGATGCCCGCCGGGATGCCGATCAGCAGACTGAGGATGAAGGCCGGCACTGTGAGGGCGAGCGTCTTCGGGATCCGCTCGGTGACGACGGCAAATACGTCGCGGCCATCGGCAAAGGAGACCCCGAAATCCCCGCTCAGGATGTTGGCGACATAGAACAGGTATTGTTCGAAGATCGATCGATCCAGCGCCCATTTGGCATTGAACGCAGCCAGCGCCTCGGGGCTGGCATTGTCGGACAGCATCTGCTGGGCCGGATCGCCGCTCAGGCGCAGGACAATGAAGACGAGTGTGACGGTGAAGATCAGAACGATGATCGCCCGGACCGCACGGGCAAGGATGAACCCGATCATTGCGCCGTTTCCTTCTGCTGCTGCACGATTGCCGAGGAGGAGATCGGCAGGGCGAATTCCTCGGCCCGGTGGCATGCCGCCTGCTGTCGGTCGAAGGCCCGGAGCGGGGGCGCCTCTATGGCGCACCTGTCAATGGCAAAAGGGCAGCGCGAGCGGAAAGCGCAGCCGCGCGATACCTTGCCGGCATCGAGTTCGCCCTTGATCGGCGGCTCGATATTGCGGATCGAGGGGTCCAGTGTGGGTACGGAGGCGAGCAGCGCGCGCGTATAGGGGTGGCGCGGCTGTTCGTAGACGGCCCTGATGTCGCCGGTCTCGACGATGCGGCCGAGATACATTACCGCGATGCGATCGACGAGATGGCGCACGATCCGGAGATCGTGGGTGATGAAGACATAGGCGAGATCGAGCTCCTGCCAGAGTGATCGCAACAGGGCCACGACCTGGGCTTGAACGGAGACATCAAGCGCCGAGACCGCCTCGTCGAAGACGACCAGCTTCGGTTCCAAGATCAGGGCGCGGGCGATGACGACACGCTGGCGCTGGCCACCGGACATCTGGTGCGGGAAGCGGTTCATCATGGCGCTCGACAGGCCGACGCGCTCCAGCATCGCGGCCGTGCGCTCATAGGCTTCCGACCGGCCGGCGACACGATGGACCAGAAGCCCCTCGGCGACCTGTTCACCGATGCTCATCTGCGGATTGAGGGCCGATAGCGGGTTCTGTTGCACGAGCGAGGTTCGTTTGCGGAATGCCGTCCAGTCTTTTGGCCCACGGTCCTTGTGGTTGACACCTTCGAACCACACGTCGCCGCGGGTCGGCGGGATCAGGCCGAGAAGGAGCCGACCCAGGGTCGATTTTCCGCTGCCCGATTCACCGACGACGCCGATGCGTTCGCGTGGCGAAAGTTCGAAGCTGATGGAACTGGCCGCCAGTTGGCTGGTTGGCCTGGCGAAAAAACCGGTCTTGTGCCGATAGGCCTTGGTCAGATCGCAGGTGCGGAGCAAGGGCGTGTTCATGCGGCCACCCGATTAAAACAGGAGGTCTCGTGAACAAGACCTATCGTGGTGGGCGCGGGGAACCGGGCGGTGCATTCATCGCTCGCGCGTAAACAGCGCGGATGGAAATGGCATCCCCCAGGCAGGCTGTCGAGTAGCGGAACGGAACCGGGAATAGGAACGGGCGGTTCGAGATCGGCGGGATCGATGCCCGGCATGCAGTCGATCAGCGCGCGGGTGTAAGGGTGCGACGGGCGCTGCAGCAGCTCAGCCACCGGCGCGGTCTCGACGATCTTGCCGCAATACATCACCACCGCCCGGTCGGCGAGGCGGGCGATAACGCCGAGATCGTGGGAGACGAGGATCAGGGCCATGCCGGTTTCGGCCTTCAGTTCCTCGAGCAGGTGCAGAATCTGGGCCTGCATGGTCACGTCGAGCGCCGTGGTCGGCTCGTCGGCGATCAACAGTTGCGGCCTGGCTGCAAGTGCATGGGCGATCATTACGCGCTGGTTCATCCCGCCGGAAAATTGGTGCGGATAGGCGCGCAGCCGGCTTTTGGCGCGGTCGATGCCGACGCGTTCCAACAGGCGCATGGCTTCGAACCGGGCGTCGTTGCCCGTCAGGCCCTGATGCCGGTAGAGCGCGGATTCCAGATAGTAGCCGATCGTGTGGACCGGGTTGAGGCTGCTGGTCGGATCCTGGAAGATCATTGCGATCGTCGGATCTGCGGCCTTGCCTGACTTCGATGGGTCGCGCGCGAATTCGATGCTGCCGCCGGTACGGGCAATCCCGCGCGGAAGCATGTTGGCGACCGCATAGCAGGTCATGCTCTTGCCGCAGCCGGACTCGCCAACCAGGCCGAGCGTCTGTCCGGCCTCCAGGGAAAAGCTGATCCCGCCGATGATCTTCATGTTTCGTGCCGGGACCTCGACGACGAGATCGCGAACGGTCAAGAGCTTTGACATGGGTATTCTCCGGGGAGGCGGTGCGCACGAATGCGCACCGCCGATACACTGGATTGTCGTTACGAGAAGCTGAGATTGTTGCGGAATTCCATCATCTCGAAGCTGATCGGCCTCCAGTTGACGTCCTTGCGTGCGGCGTAGACGTCGAAGGGCTGGTAGAGAATGACGGCAGGCGCCTCTTCCTCGAAGATGTCGCGCAGACGGTTGAAGGCGTCGAAACGTTCCTGGCCGTCAGGGAGCTGGGCTACCTTCACGCACAGCTCATTGAATTCCGCCGGCGCTTGCCAGCCCCAGCGCTTCTGGATACCGCGCCCGGGACCGAATTCGGACACCATCGTCGTGTAGGCGTCGGTCAGCGACATGCCGTTCGACCAGTTGCGCATCATGACGTCGTCGTCCTTGGGGTTTGCACCCGGAGCGTAGATCTTCGGCTCGACGGTGATGCCGATGTCCTTCCACATCTCGATCATCATCATGAGCGCAGGAATGGCGTTGGCGTAGTAATTGCCCATCGTGTGGTAGGTGATCGGGGTGCCATCGTAGCCGCTTTCCTTGACGAGGCGCCTGGCTTCTTCGACATCGTATTCCATCGCACGGCGATTGGGGTCGAAAGTCTTGCCCATGTGCGGGAAGTTCATGCCGGCCGGAATGGACGCTCTGCCCTTCCACAGGGATTCGACCATCAGCGGGCGATTGACGGCAAGCGCCAGCGCGCGGCGCAACGTCTTCGACTTGAATATCGGCTTGTTCATATTGAACGTGAACATGTGGAAGTTCTCGATCAGCGTGCCGCGCGTCTCGATGTCCTGATAGCCGTCGATCAGCGCCATGTCGTCGGGCGTCAAGGTTGTGATGATGTCGTATTCGCCGCTGATCAGGCCGGCGACGCGGGTCGCGGGCTCTGCGACCACTTGGTAGGTAATCTTCGATGCGGTCGGCTTTTCGCCCCAATAGGTGTCGTTTGCCTCAAGCACGACGCGGTCATTGGCCACGAACTCGACGAACTTGTAGGGGCCGGTGCCGATCGGCTTGTTGCCGAAGGCGACGGCGCCGAGGCTCTTGTAATATTCCCTTGGGACGATGCGACCGAGCCAGGAGGCGAGAAAGCGCTCGATCAGGAAGGACGGGGTCTTGGTGCGCAGCACCACGGTGTACTTGTCCTCGACGACAGGCTCATCCCAGTCCGGCGAGAAAGCGCGTCCGTTCGGAACGGTCTTGATCGCATCGTCGCCCCACAGGCGCTCCGACGAGAACGTGTAGGCGACGTCCTCGGCGGTCATGTCCGCGCCATCGTGGAATTTGACGTTCTGGCGCAATTTGAAGCGCACGGACTTGTCGTCGATTCGCTCCCAACTCTCGGCGAGCTGCGGGACGAGCGCGATGCCGTTGCCCTTTGCGCCGTTGCCGAACCAGTCGCGCGTCAAGAGCGTATCGAAGATCTGGTTGACGATACGCGGGCCGACATTGCTGATGGCGTTCACTGGCTCCAGTGAAGCTGGCACCCCGTTGACGCCGATCCTCAGTTCGCGCCGTCCCTGCGCGAAGGCAAATTTCGTGCTGGTGGTCGATGCCAGCGCCGCGACGCTTGCACCGATGATGAATGTTCTGCGGTTGGTCGTAAGCATCCAATGTCTCCTGCTTGGCAAGATGCGGTTGATGGAAGGGAGGTCGGGCTCAGTCCGCGATGACAAACTTCTTGCGCAGCCTCTCGGGGGCTGCGTCGATGATCGACATGGCGCCGCGATCGGTGACGATCGTGCCGACGTCTTCGATCTTGGCCACGACGGACATGCTGGATTTGGTGAACTTGGAATTGTCCGCGACGACAATGACGCGCCGCGAGACTTCCATCATGGCCCGAGCGATGCTCGCGTTTACCGGCTCAACGGTACAGACCAATCCGCGATCGACATCGATCGATGCCGCATTGAGGATGAGCTTATCGACGTTGAATTGCCGGATGAACTGCTCCGCCAGCGGCCCACGGAAGGAATGGTTTGTGGCGGTGTATTCGCCGCCGACCGCGTAGACGCTCTGCCCCTCGTCACGCGTCAGTTCGGCGATAATGTCGAGGCCGTTCGAGATAAGCGTGAGGCTGCGGCGACCGACGAGCTTTTTTGCGACTTCCAGAGCCGTGGTTCCGGCATCCAGCAGCACGGTGTCGCCGTCGACGATCATTCCCGAGACGACCGATGCGATGGCGGCCTTCTCGGGCTGGTTCCAGACGGAACGGGCCTCGTTCGTTTTGTCCTGGGCGACCTGATTGATGCTTACGGCGCCGCCGTGGGTGCGACGGAGCAGCCCGGCTCCTTCGAGGTCACCGAGGTCGCGTCGGATTGTGGCGACAGAGACGTCAAATCGCTCAATCAGGGTGCGCAAATCGAGGAAGTTGCGTTCGCGCAGCAACTCGACGATCTTCGCCTGACGATCTTCCGCTTGAGTCAGCAATGGCCTGCTCCTTGTCACTAAAGTGACGCATATCGCTCATGTATGAGCGATATCTATCGCCAAGAGATGACAGGCATATGACGAATTCAGGTCAGAATTGGACCCTTCATTTGCATCTCAGCTTCGTAAAGTGGAATCGGCAGCTACGATGATCGAAATCGCTCATCGCAGCCTATGGCGGTTTTACGTCCAAAGGATCGACATCATTTCTGCCGCGGTCCTCGCGATGGGGCGGTGGAACACTTTGAGATTTTTGGCTTAACAGGCCGAGTGCAGGGTGATGGGAAGGCAGCGATTGTCTGCAACTGGCTGGAAGCCAGCCATCGCCATGATGAGAGGAGAACCACCACGATGTCGTTGCGTGATCGCTTTGAATACGCAGACCTGAGAGGGTTTGAACTGATTAAATTGGGAATACTATGGCAGCCACGCAGTGTTGCGAGCATGCGCCCGTCTGCGCGCGCCGATTCCTAAATGCTTCCGCCGTGATCGGTGGAGGTACCGATCATTTTCGCCGTTTCCTCGCCGATAGGAATACTTCGCTGACTTCCGGCCCGTGAGCATGCCAGACCGGCCGCGATCGACGCTCTTTCCATCGCGGCCTCGAGCGACAAGCCACGATCCAGTGCGGAGGCGAGCGCGCCGACAAAGCAATCGCCCGCGGCGGTCGTGTCCTTCACATCGATCGGCATGGCGGGAAGCCGAATATACTTGCCTTTGACGAATGCTTCTGCGCCCTCAGCGCCGAGCGTGCGCAGCACACCCGTATCAAGCCGGGCTGAAAGGACCTGTGCGGAAGCATCGCAGCCCAGCCAGCCGGCCAGCGTTTCGGCCTCGTCTTCGTTTACGACGAGCAAGTCACAGAGCGACAACACTTGGTCTTCCAGAGGAAAGGCCGGAGCGAGATTGAGGATCGACATAGTCCTCGACGCGGCGGCGCGGCGGATGAGCTTTTCCACTTCGGCCACGTCGTTTTCCATCTGCATCAACACGATGTTCGCGCGCTGCAGGAGATCGTCTTCCACTGCGTCGGACGATGCCATCAGGTTGGCGCCAGCCGCCACCACGATCATGTTGCGACCCTTCGCATCGATCTGGATCGACGCACTGCCGGTCGGCTCGGCGACGCGGCTGACGCGACTGATGTCCGTCGCAGCCTTGAGGTTCTGCAGTCCGATCTCGGCCAATGCATCATCGCCAACGGCACCGACCATGACCACTTCGGCACCGTCACGAGCCGCCGCCAATGCCTGGTTTGCACCTTTGCCGCCGGCCTCGGTACGCAACGTTTTGGCCATCAACGTCTGGCCGGGCTGGGGCATCTCTGCGACCGAGTAGACGAAGTCGACATTGATGGAACCAAAGGTGACGATCATGATGTGTCTTTCTCAGGCCACCTGAACGAAGTGGCCGTCACCGGCTTGTTCGTAGGTGCGCTTCGGCGGCACATAATCTGCAGCGCGGAACGGGCTCTTGATCTCGGCGTCGGAGATCCGCCGCGGCTGCCGGCGTGACGGATCGGCGATCGGCACCGCCGCCATCAGGCGCTTGGTGTATTCGTGCTGCGGGTTTTCGAACACAGCCTGGCGCGGGCCGATCTCGACGATTTCGCCGAGATACATGACCGCCACCCGGTGGCTAATGCGCTCGACCACCGCCATGTCATGGCTGATGAAGAGATAACCGAGGCCGTATTTTTCCTGCAGGTCCAGCATCAGGTTGATCACCTGCGCCTTCACGGAGACATCGAGCGCGGAAACGGATTCGTCGGCGATCAGAAGCTTTGGCTCCAGCGCGAGCGCACGCGCGATGCAGACGCGCTGGCGCTGGCCGCCGGAAAACTCGTGCGGAAAACGATCCGCCATCGAAGCTGCAAGGCCGACACGTTCCAACAGATCGCCGACACGTTGGCGGGCTTGCGAAGCCGTCGCGAGACCATGAGTGACAATCGGCTCGGCGATTGCCTGGCCGACACGGATGCGCGGGTTAAGGCTCTCGAACGGGTCCTGGAAAACCATCTGTGCTTCGCGGCGGATATCGGCGAGCTCGCCCTTGCCGGCCTTGAGCACGTCCTTGCCGCCGATGTTGACCACGCCGGAGACCGGGTCCGTCAGGCGGATGATCGAGCGGCCGGTCGTGGACTTGCCGCAGCCGGATTCACCGACCAGCGACAGGGTCTCGCCCTGCCGCAGCTCGAGCGAAACGCCCTCGACGGCATGGATGCGGCCGATCGTCCTGCGCAAAAAACCCTGCTTGATCGGGAAACGGGTGATCAGGTTGTCAACCTTGAGGATCGGCGGCTGATCGCGCTTGACGGTGTCTTCGGTCGGCTTGACCGGTGCGATCTCGCCGGTTGCCATATCGACCTGCGGAAAGCGCAGCGGCCGGTCCTTGCCGGTCATGGAGCCCAGCTGCGGCACCGCCGACAGAAGCACGCGGGTATAGGGATGCCTGGCGCCGGCAAAGAGGTCATGCGTGGTGCCCGTCTCGACCTGCTCGCCGCGATACATCACCACCGTGCGATCAGAGATTTCGGCAACCACACCCATGTCGTGCGTGATGAAGAGGACCGACATGCCCTCTTCGTCCTGCAGCGTCTTGATCAGTTCGAGGATCTGCGCCTGAATTGTCACATCGAGTGCCGTCGTCGGTTCATCGGCGATCAAAAGCTTTGGATCGCAGGCGAGCGCGATGGCGATGACGACGCGCTGGCGCATGCCGCCCGAAAAATTCATCGGATATTCGTTGAGGCGCGATTTTGCAGATGGAATACGGACCTTTTCCAGAAGTCGCACGGCTTCTGCCTCGGCCTGCGAATGCGACATGCCCCGATGCTGCCGCAGCACCTCGGTGATCTGCTCACCTATTTTCAGGACAGGGTTGAGCGAGGTCATCGGTTCCTGAAAGATCATGCCGATGCGGTTGCCGCGGATTTTCTGCATGTCTTCGAGCGGCAGGGACAGCAGGTCCTTGCCTTCGAATTCGATGCGGCCGGTCACGCGCGAATTGCCCGGTGACAAGAGCCGCATGATCGACATGGCCGTGACGCTCTTGCCCGAGCCGGATTCACCGACGACGGCGACCGTTTCCTTCGCGTTGATGTCGAAGCTGACGCCGTTGACGACGTTGCGCCATTCGCGGCCGACGCGGAAGGCGGCATTTAGATTGGAGATCGAAAGAATGGGATCCGTCATAGCTTAGCCTTCCCGGCGCGGATTGAGGATGTCGCGCAGAGCATCGCCGATCAGGTTGATCGCGACGATGAGCAACAGGAGGGCAAGGCCCGGAAAGAAGCTGATCCAGTAGTCGCCGGAAAGCAGATATTCAAAACCGTTCGAGATCAGCAGGCCGAGCGACGGTTCGGTGACCGGCAGGCCAATGCCGAGGAAGGAGAGCGTCGCTTCCAGCATGATGGCATAGGCGACCCGCATGGTGGCGACGACGATCAGCGGCGGCAGGCAGTTCGGCAGGATATGCCGGAAGAGAATGCTGCGGTCGGGCAGCGCCATCGACCGTGCGGCATCGACATAGGCACGCTTGCGCTCGACCAGCGCTGAGCCGCGGATCGTGCGGGCGTAGTAGGCCCACTGGGTGACGACCAGCGCCAGGATGATCTTGTCGACACCCTGGCCGAGGATGGCGAGGAAGATCAGGGCGATCAGGATCGCCGGGAAGCTCAGCTGTATATCGACGATACGCATCAGGATGGAATCCAGACGGCCGCCGACATAGCCACTGGTCAAGCCGATCGAGGCGCCGATGACCAATGCGATACCCGCACTCGACAAGCCGACGAGGATACTGGTGCGCAGACCGTAGAGGATGGCACTAAACAGGTCGCGGCCCTGCGTGTCGGTGCCGATCAGGTAGGTCATGCCCGACATGCTTTGCGAACCCGGTGGCAGACGACCGTCGAGAATGTCGAGCTGGGCTAGATCATAGGGGTTCTGCGGCGCGACGAACGGCGCGAAAATCGCCGCCAAGACGAAGATCGTCACCAGGACGATACCCAGCAGAGCGAGCTTGTCGTGCAGCAGCGCAATGACGACCTGCCGTGCCGGCGAGCGAGAGGCGGAGCGGGCGCCGCTATTGGCAGCAGCATGGACCGAAGCGGTCGAGGACTTGGTCTCGCTCATTACGAGTTCCCCTCAAGACGGACGCGTGGATCGACGATGGAATAGAGGATGTCGACCACGAGGTTGATGACGCTGAACATCACGACGGTGATCATCAGGTAGGCCAGGATCACTGGACGATCGAGAACACCGATGGCATCGATGATCAGCTTTCCCATCCCCGGCCATGCGAAGATCGTCTCGGTGACGACCGCAAACGCGATCAGCGAACCGAGTTCGAGGCCGATGACCGTGATCAGCGGGATCAGCGTGTTCTTCAGCACATGCACGGTGACGATGCGGCGCTCCGGCAGGCCCTTGGCGCGGGCGAAACGAACGAAATCGAGTTGCATCGTCTCCATCACGCCGGCGCGGGTCAGACGGATGACGAGCGAGATCTTGAATAGCGCCAGGTTAAAGGCCGGCAGGAGGAGATGCGACAGGCCATCGAGCGTGATGAGGCTGAGCGGAATGCCGAACACGGACACCGTCTCGCCGCGGCCGGAAGCCGGCAGCCAGCCGAGATAGACGCTGAACAGCATGATCATGACCAGGCCGATCCAGAAAGTCGGCAGGCTGAAGCCAAGGATCGAGAAGGTCATGATCGACTTCGAAATGAACCCCTTCGGCTTCAAGCCGGCATAGACGCCGAGTGGAATTCCGACGATGAGTGCCATGAACAGGGCAACAAAGGCGAGTTCCAGTGTCGCCGGCATGCGGTTGAGGATGAGCGTCAGCGCCGGCTGATTGAACACGAAGGAATTGCCGAGATCGCCCGACAGCGCGCGGACGAGGAACAGCCAGTATTGTTCCCAAACTGGCTTGTCGAGACCGAAGGACTGGATGACCTGCAGCCGTTCGGCGGGCGTTGCGGTCGGACTCAGAAGCACGTCGACCGGATTGCCGACGAGATAGAGACCGGCAAAGACCAGGACCGACATAACGAGGAGCGTGAGCACGGTCTGTATCGATCGGCTTAAGAGATATCCGCTCATGATTTTGAGCCTCCCAGGGTTTGTCTGCCAGGCGCGGTGCCGCCATGGCGGGCGATACGCTCGATCAGCAGTTCGATAAAACCGGCCTCGTCGACATCGGTGACGACGGTGGCGTTGGCCGGCCGGCCCATCTTCTTGTGAAAGTCGGCATAGGTATAACCCATCGTCGGGCCGGTGACCTGCACGCCGACAAAAGCCTCGCGGCTGGTGAACAGCCCAGGGTGGATCAGCCAGGCGATCGTCGTCGCATCATGGATCGGACCGCCCGGGCGACCGAAACGTTTCTCGTCGCTTCTGTCAAAGGTGGAAAAAAGATTGAAGAGGGCGGCACCGGCCTCGCCGCCGGCCCGGAATCTTTCGAAATGCTCGGTCGTGAACAGAGCCTGGAACGTCATGTCGAGCGGCATCAGAACGATCGGAACGCCCGACTGGAAGACGATTTCGGCTGCATGCGGATCGGCATACACGTTGAACTCGGCCCATGGCGTGCGGTGGCCGAGCGCGGTGAAGGCGCCGCCCATGGACACGATCTGCCGGATGCCTCGGGCGACATCCGGATGCTGTATGAGAGCCAACGCGACATTCGTCATCGGGCCGATCGCACAGATGGTGATCTGTTCGCCGGCCATAGCGGCCGCCCGCGCCGTGCGGACGATGAACTGAACCGCATTTTCGTGCGCCGGCACGACATCGCCGGCTTTGACCAGCGTGTCGTCGAAAGCGCCAATACTGGCATATTTTCCATAGACCTGGTCGCGCACCAGCGGCCCACTGGCACCGGCATGCACCGGCACGTCACCCCGGCCGCTCAAGGCCATCAGCTTGCAGGCATTGGTGACAGTATCGCGAAGGGGCACGTTTCCGGCGACGATCGACAGTCCTAGAACCTCGATCTCCGGCGAGGCAAGCGCCATCAGGATGGCGGCGGCATCATCCACGCCCGGATCCGCATCGATGATGACCTTGTGGGATTTCATGCGACGGCCTTTTCTGCGTAGCGCGACAGCCGTTCCAAGAAGAAGGCGATCACGCCTTCCGCATCGACCTTGGTGACGATGTCGGCATTCGGCTCAAGACCGCTCTTGCCGTACCAGTCCGCAATCGTCTGGCCCATGCAAAGCTCGCTTTCGTATTCGACGAAGACACGCGCCTTCTGCGTCTCGAACAGATGCGGCGCCAGGATATAGGCCATGACCAGCGGGTCATGCAGCGGGCCGCCGCGCGAGCCGTAACGGCGCACGTCATTGCGGTCCCAGAAGGCCATCAGTTCCGCGAGCGTTTCGGAAATGCGGCCGCTGACGCGGGAGAATTCTGCGACATGCTCGGGCTTCAGCATGACCTGGTGCGTCGCGTCGAGCGCCAGGGCGACGATCGGAATGCCGCTCGAAAACACCACATGCGCGGCATGCGGATCGGCCAGCACGTTGAACTCCGAGGTCATCGTGCGGTTGCCTGGCTCACGATAGGCGCCGCCCATCATCACGATACGCCCGATGCCATCTGCGATCTGCGGCTTCATGCGCAGCGCCACAGCGACATTGGTCAGCGGGCCGAGGCAACAGATGGTGATAGTCTCCCCCTTGTCTGCTGCTTCACTCAGCGCTTCGATCAGAAAATCGACGGCGGACATCGTTTCGGCCTTCTTGACGGGCTCCGGCAGGGTGGTGTTGCCGAGCCCGGTCTTGCCATGGAACTGGCCATGAATCGGCTCGCGCAGCATCGGCCGGAAACAGCCGGCATAGACCGGAATGTCGGCGCGTCCGCCAAGCTCGCAGACTTGCAACGCGTTGCGAACTGTCCGCTCGAGCGGCTGGTTGCCGCAGACCGGTGTGATGCCAAGAATCTCGAGTTCCGGTGACACGAATGCGGTGAGCAGCGCAATCGTGTCGTCGATACCGGGGTCACAATCGACGATGATCGAAATCGGCTTCATTCTGAAATGCCTTCAAGGTGTGGATCAGGAAAAACTCAAAGCGCGCCGACGTCGCGCAGCACGCCGGCGATTTCCGCACGTGCCGCTTCGTCCAGCGGCATTTGCGGCGCCATGGGCGCGCCGACGGGAAAACCCTGTAAATCGAGCGCCGTCTTGATGCAGGCAGCGATCGAGTACTTCGCAAAGATCTCGTTGACCTTCCAGAGCGGCCGCTGCAACTCCATCGCATGCGCCCAGTCACCTGCTTTGGCTGCACCGTAGAGCGCGATGCTCTGCTTCGGCACGATGCAGGCAGGGCCTGCCATCCAGCCGATCCCACCGATCATCATCACGCAGACAGGAATATGCGCGGAGGCAGCAAATACCTCCATCCGGCCGCGTGTACGCTCGATGATTGAGAGAAGCCGGCCGGTGTTGGTCGAGGCGTCCTTGATGTAGCGGATATTGTCGATGCGACTCAGCCGCTCGATCACCGGCAGGGAGAGGTCGGAACGCTGGAACTGCGGATTGGTGTATAGGACCACCGGACGCCCCTTCGCAGCCTTGGCGATCGCCGTAAAATAGGCCTCCACACCCTCGTCACTGACCGGGAAATAGGCTTCGAGAATTGCGAGAATACCATCAGCTCCGGCCTCGACCATGTATTCCGTCTGGGCGACGGCGTCAGCGGTCGTAGTCGACGCCACGCCGGCGACGACGGGGACCCGGCCGCGATTGGCCGAAATCACCGTGTCGACGACGTGACGTCTCTGCTCTTCGGAGAGATAAGCAAATTCGCCGGTGCTGCCGAGCGGCGCCAGCCCGTGAACGCCCTCGCCGATCAGATGATCCACCAGGTCTGTGAGCACGCCTTCCATCACCTGGCCGGATATGTCGATCGGCGAGACGAGATAAGGGAATACACCACCGAAGGACATGGCGGGTCGCTCCTTTCGAGGATCAGTTCGGCTTCACGTAGTAGGGAAGCGTATAGCCGTCGGAGCGACCGGCGTAGGTGAGGTCCTTTTTCAAGGCCCAGGTGTTCGCCAGGTAGAAGACCGGGATGACGCCGAGGTCGCCCATGGCGATTTCGGTCGCCTTCTTCAGCAGTTCCTCGCGCTTGGGGTCGTCGAGCGTGGAGCGTGCATCGTTGAGAACCTTGTCGAATTCCGGGTTGGAATAGCGGCCACGGTTGCCCTGGCCGGCTTTCTCACCGTAGGTCTCGAGGATCGGGCCGAGTACGCCGGAGGCTTCGCCGGTTTCGACGGCAGCACCACCCATGATGAAGCTGAACTCCAGGTTGGAGGCGCGCGTGAAATAGACGCTGCCCGGCAGGGTCGCGACCTCGGTCTTGACACCGATGCGGCTGAAGAACTGGCCGATCGCCTGAGCAACCTTGGAGTCGTTGGGGTAGCGGTCGTTCGAGGCATGGAAGGTCAGAGAGAAACCGTTCGGATAGCCGGCCTCGGCAAGCAGCTGCTTGGCCTTGTTCGGATCATAGGCATCGACCTTGATCGCCGGATCGTACCCGAAATACCCTTCCGGCACGACCTGGCCAGCCGGCATGCCCTGCCCGTCCATGATGCGATCGACGAGCGCTTCGCGGTTGATCGACAGCGAAAGCGCACGGCGCACCTCCGGCTTCAGCAGTGGGTTCTTTCCGTCCGGTCCCTTGGCAAACGGCGACTCTGCGCGGGCCTGGTCCATGTGGAGATACATGATACGGTTGCCGGCAATGTTGACGACCTTCAGCTGGTCGGATGCCTGGAGCCTGCGGGTATCGGCCGTCGGGATGCTTTCGATCATGTCGACATCGCCCGAGAGCATGGCGGCAACGCGGGCGCTCGGGTTCTTGAAGACGCGAAAGGTGATCTTGTCCCACTGGGCCTTGTCACCCCAATAGGCATCGTTCCTGGCAACGACGACATTGTCATCCGGCGACCAGGAGACGAACTTGAACGGGCCGGTGCCGATGACGCCCTTGCCGGCGTTCATCTCGCCGGTCGTTACCTTTTCCATTTCGGAAGGCAGGATGGCGATGCGACTGAGGTTGTTGAGCAAAAGCGGCGTCGGGCCTGATGTCTTGATGCGCACGGTCAGCGGATCGACCGCAGTCACTTCCGTAATCGCCTTCACATAAGCCGCAAAGGAGCTCGGGCTGTTGGTGGATGCGAGCGGGATGCGCTTGATGCTGGCGACGACGTCTTCTGCCGTGAAATCGGTGCCGTCGTGGAATTTGACGCCCTCACGCAGCTTGAACTCCCAGCTCGTGTCGTCAATCGTCTTCCAGGAAACGGCGAGCGCAGGCTCGATCTGCTGCTTGGCGTCCTGGTTGACGAGGCCGTCGAAGATGTTGCGCGCCATCGCGCTGTTTGGACCGACGACGTAGAACTGCGGATCCATTGACGTCGTCGAGGCGGCGAGACCGACGGTGAGGTCCTTTGCATGGCTTGCGAGCGGCATGGCAAAAACGGACGCTGCCAATGCGGCTGCGAAAGCGGAAAATTTCATGGTGGGGACTCCTCCGGGTTGTCCAATCCCCGCGCTCTCCCTGCGGGATGACTGCAATTAAAGCTTCCACTAAGAAAAGAAAAATTGCATTTTGTGTTCGGTCTATGCCTAAATATTATGGGGAGGAATGGTTTGCGATTGAAGCCGCGCCAGGTCGAAGCGTTTAGAGGCGTCATGATGGCCGGAGGTGTTACGGCCGCTGCCGAGGCGATGAACGTCACACAGCCGGCAGTCAGCCGTCTGATCCGCGACCTCGAAGATGCCGTGGGGATGACGCTCTTCGAGCGCATCGGCGCGCGGCTCGTTCCGACGATCGAGGCGACGAAGCTCTACGGGGAAGTCGAGCGGCTTTATCTTGGCCTCGACCAGATCGCTCAGGCTGCCGACGATATCCGTCTGCACAAGAATACCGTGCTGCGAATTGGCAGTGTAACGTCGGTGGTGCGTCCCTACCTGCATCGCGCGATCATCGACACGGTCGGCGAGCGCTTGGACATTCCTTTGGTCATCGACGTCGAAAACAGCCGCTTTATATGGGACATGGTCGAGCAGAACCGGTACGATTTGGGATTCGTTTTCAGCTCGCCACGCATGGCCGACAAGAATGCCGTTCTTCTGCACAGTGCGAGCGCCGTCGCCGCGATGCATGCCAGTCACCGCTTGGCCTCGCGCTCGGTAATCACGCCGGCGGACCTTTTGGATGACCGCGTCCTTATCCCTGGCCGGAACTCACCGCTCAGGCTGGCGCTCGATCGCGCCTTTTCCGGAGAAGAACATCAGCCAGTCAGTACGATGGAAACGTCCATGCTGAACTGCTGCTATTTTGCGGCCGCAGGCATGGGAGTGGGCATCGTTGACGAGATCAGCCTCAGATCTGCTGCAGCGGATGCCGTCGCCATTCCATTCGATCCGAAGATCGAGGTCTCGTATTTCGCGATACGGCCTGCCGGTGCTGAGAGGATCGCAGTTCTCGATGAGCTCATAGGGCGTATGCAGGAATACATGAAATGCCAGAATTGAGTAAAACGGGCGCCTTGATGAGAGCCGAACAGCTGCAAATTTTCCGGCGAACTCTTCCGTTAACACTTCCGAAGTGACGGCCTATGGCATTGATAACGCCCGCGACTTCTTACAACTGCGCAGCAGAAGCGGGACCGACTGCCCCACGACCGAGTGTTCCGCTTTCAGGTCGGGATCGCCATCAGTCGCCTCTCGCGATCGCCGACCACCCTCCAGTCCTCATAAAGCGCGCGACGGCTACCAGTTCGTATGCGACCCATCTCTCCGCCGCAGGTGCGGTGCTTCCCAGTACTCGAAGCTCTGCTTGGCGATCAGCTCCTCATTGACCTCGATGCCAAGGCCCGGAGCATCAGAGACCACGTAATGGGCGCCTTCAAGCCGCGGCTGGACCGGGAAGAAGTCGGAATTGTCGAAGCCGAGATGGGTTTCGGCCGGGCTTGCGCGAGTCTCCAGCCAGGCAAAGTTCGCAACAGCTGCGGAGAAGTGGATCGTCGCTGCCGTGCAGACCGGCCCCAACGGATTGTGCGGCATCATGTCGACGTAGTGCGTTTCACTCCAGCCGGCGACCTTCATTGATTCCGTCAGGCCGCCGACATTGCAGACGTCGAGCCGGTTGAACTGGTGGATGTCGCGCTCGATGTACGGCAGGAATTGCCATTTCGAGGAGAATTCCTCGCCGATCGCGAAGGGAACATCCGTCATGCGCCTGAGCGCTTCATAGGCACTCGGCGTCTCGTCGCGGATCGGTTCTTCGAGGAAGTCGAGCGTGCCCTTCGGCATTTTCTGGCAAAAGCTCGCGGCTTCGGCCACCGTCAGGCGATGGTGATAGTCGATACCGAGAACGACGTCGTCGCCGAGCGTCTCGCGCGCCTTGACGCACCATCTGGCGGTATTGGCGACGTGCTCGCGCGGCTCGTAGATCTCCTTGTTCTCGTGGCCTGACGGCGACAGGCGCATGGCCGTCCAGCCGTGTTCGACGAGCATCTGTGCCTGTTCGATCATGGCCGGTCCCGGCTCGGCAAAGGTCGTGGCAAAGGTCGGGATGCGATCACGCTGCTTGCCACCAAGCAGTTCGTAGACCGGCACGCCGAGCGCCTTGCCCTTGATATCGTGAAGGGCGATATCGATGGCGGAGATTGCCGCCTGCAGCACGCGACCGCCTTCGAAATACTGGCTGCGATACATTTCCTGCCAGAGAGCGCCGATCTTGAACGGATCGCGGCCGCGCAGGAATTCTGCATAATGTTCGAGAGCGCCGACCACGGCCTTCTCGCGGCCGGAGAGACCGCTCTCGCCCCAGCCGAAAATGCCCTCATCCGTCTCGATCTTCACCAGAAGCTGGTTGCGGATGCCGACCTTGACGGCATAAGTCTTGATCGCTGCAATCTTCATCTCTTCCTCCTCCTACCAATGCCACAGCGTGCCGTCTTCCAGACGGTTCACGGGCAGGTAAGCGCGCTGGTACGGATATTTCTCGGCAAGCTTCTCATCGATATCGACGCCGTGACCGACGGCCTCACCCGGATGCAGGTAGCCATCGCTAAGGCTCCAGGCGCTCGGGAAGACTTCAAGGATTTCCGGCAGGTAGCCGGAATATTCCTGGATGCCGAAGTTCGGAACCCAGAGGTCAAGATGCAGGTTGGCGCCAAGGCAGATCGGCGACATGTCCATCGCGCCGTGGCAGGCGGTGCGCACATTGTAGACGCTCGCGTAATCCATGATGCGGCGGAGCGCCGTGATGCCGCCGGCATGTACCGTCGTCGTGCGGATATAGTCGATCAGCTGCTCTTCGATCAGCAGGCGCGCGTCCCAGATCGTGTTGAACACCTCGCCGACGGCAAGCGGCGTCGTCGTGTGCTTGCGGATAAGGCGGAAACCTTCCTGATGTTCTGCCGCGACCGTATCTTCCAACCAGAAGAGACGAGCGAATTCCAGATCCTTGCCGAGGCGGGCCGCCTCGATCGGCGTCAGACGGTGATGCGTATCGTGCAGCAGTTCGATATCTGGACCATGCGCCTCGCGAACGGCTTCGAACAGTTTGGGGATGTGGCGCAGATATTTCGAGGTCGACCAGACTTCCTCATGCGGCACCGCATCATCGTTTGCATTGTTGGTAACGGATTTCTTGCCCGTGCCGTAGACGTCAGGCAGGCCGGGAATGCCGACCTGTACGCGAATTGCCTTGTAACCCTGCTCGATGCGCCGGCCCACCGCCTCGACGGCTTCTGCAATATCCGTGCCCTGGGCATGCGTGTAGCAGAGCACCTTTTCGCGGCTCGCGCCGCCGAGCAGCTGATAGA
Source organism: Rhizobium sp. CF142 (assembly GCF_000281145.1). Classification (NCBI taxonomy): domain Bacteria; kingdom Pseudomonadati; phylum Pseudomonadota; class Alphaproteobacteria; order Hyphomicrobiales; family Rhizobiaceae; genus Rhizobium; species Rhizobium sp. CF142. Next base: position 67,746 of record NZ_AJWE01000089.1, read on the forward strand.
GCGGCATATTGGCGGCCTTGGCCTTGATGTCCCAAAGTGCGGTATCAATGCCAGCGATGGCCGCCATTGTCACCGGGCCGCGGCGCCAATAGGCACCCTTGTAGAAATATTGCCAGATATCCTCGATTCGCGAGGGATCACGGCCGATCAGAAGCGGCGCCAGGTGATCCTGCAGATAGGCGACGACGGCCTTTTCGCGGCCGTTCAGCGTGGCGTCACCGACGCCCGTCAGGCCTTCATCGGTGAAGATCTTGACGGTGACGAAGTTGCGGCCCGGCGAGCAGACAATGATTTTGACGTCGGTAATTTTCATGACTTATCCGTTGGCTGAAACTGTACGTGTGGGGTCGTAGCGGAACCGGTTGTGAATGCGCCGGTCGCGCGGGTCGGGATGGGGAATGGCCGAGAGCAGCGCACGCGTGTAGTCATGCGCCGGATTGTTAACGACCTGATCGGTCTCGCCGGCCTCGACGATCTTGCCGCGATACATGACCGCCACGCGGTCGCACATGTAGCGGATGACCGACATGTCGTGCGAGATGAAGACATAGGAGAGGCCAAGCTCATCCTGCAGCTTCATCATCAGGTCCAGCATCTGCGAGCGGAGCGAAACGTCGAGCGCCGAGGTCGCTTCGTCGGCAATGATCAGGCGCGGCTTGACGGCGATTGCGCGTGCAATACCGATGCGCTGGCGTTGACCGCCGGAAAAGGCATGCGGGTAGCGTTCCCGCCATGCGGGCTCGAGGCCGACCTGCTGCATGAGTTCGGCAACCCTGTCGTCGAGTGGCTTGCCTTTCATACCGGCGAGCTTCAGCGGCTCAGCGATGATCTGGCCGACCGTCTTGCGCGGGCTGAGCGAACCGACCGGGTCCTGGAAGATCATGCGAATATCGCGCCGCACATCCTTCAGCGTTGCCTTATCGGTGGTGCGCAGTTCGACGGTAGTGCCGTCCTTGCGGCGATAGTCCATGGCGCCGGATTGCGGATCGTAGATGCGCAGCAGGCAACGCCCCATCGTCGTCTTGCCGGAACCGGATTCACCGACGATGCCGAGCGTTTCGCCCGGACGCACAATCAACGACACATCATCGACAGCGCGCAGGCCGGTCGGGAAGGTCAGTGAAAGGTTCTTCACCTCCAGAAGCGGCGGCGCCTCCACCGGAATCGACGGGCGCGACAGGCGCACTTCCGCTTTGTGCTCCAGCTTGACGACCGAGCCGATCAAGCGGCGGGTATAATCGTCCTGCGGGGCATGAAAGATCTGCTCGACCGGCCCCCTCTCCATCACCTTGCCGCGGTACATGACGAGCACTTCGTCGGCGATTTCGGCAACGACGCCCATGTCATGGGTGATGAAGAGCACAGCCATGCCGTGGCTTTGTTGCAGCTTGCGGATCAGGTCGAGTATCTCGGCCTGTGTCGTCACGTCAAGAGCCGTGGTCGGCTCGTCGGCGATCAGCACAGAAGGATTGCAGGCAAGGGCCATGGCGATCATCACGCGCTGGCGCATGCCGCCTGAGAATTCGAACGTGTAACGGTCGATTGCCGTTTCTGGTCGCGGGATTTCCACTTGCCGCAGCAGCTCGAGCACGCGCTCGCGCTGCTGTTCGCCTCTGATGCCGAAATGGATGCGCAGCGCCTCGCCGATCTGCGTGCCGATGCGGTGGACCGGCGACAGCGAACTCATCGGCTCTTGGAAGATCATCGCGATCTCCTTGCCGCGCACGCCGCGGATGTCCTTGCCGCGCGGATCGAGCTTGGCAAGGTCGGTCGAAGAGCCATCGGCACGCGTCAGGACGATCGAGCCGCCCTCGATACGGCCGGGTCGATCGACGATCTGCAGGATGGAGCGGGCGGTCACCGACTTCCCGGAACCGGATTCGCCGACGACGCAAAGCGTCTTGCCGCGCTTCAGCTCGAAGGAGACACCATCGACCGCCTTGAAGACGCCCGTGCGGGTCGGGAAATAGGTCTTGAGGTCATCGACCTTGAGGATCGTATCATCTGTCATGGTCATGAAACCGACTCGTAGGGATCTGCGGCATCGCGGAGACCGTCGCCGAGGAAGTTGAGGGAAAGCACCGAGATGACGATAGCAGCAGCCGGCGTGAACAGGAGCCAAGGCGCCTGCGCCACAGCGCGGATATTCTGCGCCTCCTGCAACAGCACGCCCCAGGAAATGATTGGCGGCTGCAGGCCGATACCGAGGAATGAAAGCGCCGTCTCAGCCAGGATCATCGAAGGGATCGCGAGCGTCAGCGTCGCGATGATGTGGCTCATGAAGGAGGGCACCAGATGATTGAAGATGATGCCGATCTCGCTCATGCCGTCCAAGCGCGCGGCGATGACGAAATCCTCATTGCGCAGCGACAGGAACTTGCCGCGCACTTCACGCGCAAGACTGGTCCAGCCGATGAGCGAGACGATCAGGGTGATGACGAAATAGGTCCGCAGCGGCGGCCAGCCGACTGGGATAGCGGCAGCAAGGCCCATCCATAGCGGGATCGTTGGGATGGAGCGCAGCAGCTCGATCATGCGCTGGATGCCAAGATCGACCCAGCCGCCAAAGAAGCCGGAGATGCCACCGATGGTCACGCCAAGCACGAGGCTCATGAAGACACCGACAAGGCCAATCGACAACGAGATCTTGGCGCCGTGCACGACACGCGAAAAAATATCGCGGCCGAGGCGGTCGGCACCGAAAATATACATGCTGTCGCCCGGCATCGGGTTCCTGAGGCCGAAGAGCTTGGTCTGCATCGGAATAAAGCCGAGCAGGTAATAGGGTTGCGGCGCCTGGACGAAGAAGCCGACATCGACGGGCTTTGTCGGGTCGGGCGCAAATTCGCGCCGCATGGATTCCGTGTTCAGCGTCATTTTCAGCTGGCTGACATGCGGGCGGAAGGAGCCATCGAGCAGGAGCGACAGGCCCTGCGGCGGCGCATAGGTGAAGCGCGCGTTCGTTGCATTCGGATCGAGCGGCGCGATGAAATCGGCGAAAGCTGCGACAAGATACATGAAGACGATGACGACGAGGCTCGCCAGCGCGATCTTGTGCTTCTTGAATTTCAGCCAGAAGAGCTGCCACTGGCCGGCAACGGCAATATCCTTGCCGGTGAGATTGACGGACGGGCCGGTATCCGGCGGGAGATGGGTGATATCTGTCATTGGAACCGGATCCGCGGGTCGGTGATGGCGAGCAGGATGTCGGAAATCAGCGTGCCGATGATTGTCAGCACCGAGATCAAGAGAATGAGCGACCCAGCGAGATACATGTCCTGTGCGAGCAGTGCGCGCAGCAAGAGCGGTCCCGTCGTCGGCAGGCTCATGACGACAGAGACGATGATTTCGCCTGAAATGACCGCGGGCAGGATCCAGCCGAGTGTCGAGATCAGCGGGTTGAGCGCAAGGCGCACCGGGTAGCGGATCAGGAGTTCGAATTCGGACATGCCTTTGGCGCGTGCTGTCGTCACATAGGGTTTCGAGAGTTCATCGAGCAGGTTCGCACGCATGATGCGCACGAGCGCTGCGAGCGAACCGAGGCCGATAATGATGACCGGCAGCCAGACATGCTGGGCGAAATCGATGAGCCTGCCGAAGCTCCAGGCTGCATCGACATAATCGGGCGAGAAGAGGCCGCCGACGCTCTGGCCGAAATAGGCCGACATTATATACATGGCCGAAAGCGCCATCAGGAAGTCAGGCACGGCGAGAAAGAAGAAGGCAAGGAAGGTCGCCGAATAATCGGAGATCGAATATTGCCGCACCGCCGAGAGGATACCGATCGGGATAGCGACTGCCCAGACGAAGCACAGCGTCAGGAAAGAGAGCAGTAGCGAGAAGCCGAGGCGGCCCCAGATCAGCTCCGTGACCGGCTTGCCGAGCTCGAAGGAGATGCCGAAGTCGCCATGCAGCAGGATGCCGGCAATCCATTTGTAATATTGGAAGTACATCGGTTGATCGAGGCCGTAGCGCTCGCGCATGGCGGCAACGGTTCCCTCTTCCACAGCACCACCCTGGCTTGCCCAGTCGGCCATGAGGGTCGTCAGGTAATCCCCTGGCGGCAATTGGATGATGATGAAGGCGATGATGGAGACGGCAAACAGTGTCGGGATCGCGAACACAAGCCGCTTGGCAATATAACCGAGCATGATTTCAGACCGTTCGATAGGATCGAAGGGGTGGCCGGCGGAGACATGATACCCCCACCGGCTCTGGGAGGAGCCTCAATTGGCCTTGTCGAAATACCACTGGGTCAGCGTCGGAGCCGGATGCCAGAGGTTGCCGGTGATCGGGATACCGTTGACGACATTCTTCAGGTTCTTCGACACCATCATGTATTTCGGCATGGGGCGCGAGATACCGATGTTGAGGAAGTTGTCGGCCGACAGATTGAGGAATTCCTTCATCTTGTTGCGACGATCGTCATCGGTGACGGCGGCATTGACCTTGTCATAGGCCGCCATCAGCGCCTTGATCTGTTCCGGCGGCTCTTCGCCCGTCGCATGGTTCGAATACCATTCGCTCCAGCGCATCGCGAAGAAGATGTCGGCCTTCTGGAACGGCATATAGCAGCGCGGATCGGTGTAGACTTCAGACAGGCCACCGACGCAGTTCCAGATATAGGCATCCTGCTCGTTGGCGGACCACATCGTGTTCAGGCGGGCGCGGTCGGTGGTGCGAAGCTGGATATCGATGCCGACTTCCTTGGCGTATTTCTGCACCATCTGCATCACATCGGGATAAGAAAGACCGAAGACGTCTGCGACCATGAAGTTGATGGTGAAGCGCTTGCCCGTCTCATCGAGACGGAAGCCCTCGGCATCCTTCTTCGGCATGATCTTGTCGAACATCTCGTTGGAGAGCTTCGGATCGAACTCCGTATATTGTGTCGCCTCGCGCTCGTTGAAGAGCTCGTGCTCCGGCTGCGTTGCGACCTGTGCCGGCGCACCTTGGCCGACATAGACGAGATCGATGATCTCCTGACGATTGATCGCGTGGCTGAGTGCGATGCGGAAGTCCTTGTTCTGGAAGAGCTTGCGCTTCACATCATCGGTGGAGTTCAGGTTGAGCAGGATGACTGCGTCGTTGGCCGGCAGGTCCTTGACGTCGACGAAGCGGTAGTTGCCGGTTTCCTGGCCGTCGAACAGCACCGACTTGAAGGTCGAGTTATTGATGTGGCGGAAAGCGAAATCGAACTCGCCAGAGGTCATCTTCAGCGCCATCAGCTGCGGGTCGTCGAGCTTGGCCCAGGTGACGCCGTCGATATAGGGAAGCTGGTTACCATCAGGATCGATCTTCCAGTAGTAGGGATTGCGGGTCGCAACGACGCGATCGCTATCGGCGTAGGGAACCGTCAGCACCCACGGGTTCATGGTCGGCAGCTCGAGGTTCTGCCAATAGGGCGGCTGGAAGGTCAGCGAAACCTTCGAGTTGAAGAGCGCCACCCAGTCGCCGGCGGCCGGATTGGCCTTCAGGAGCGCCGGGATGCCGTCCTTGTTATATTTCTCGTGGAACTGCTTCAGATAGTGCTTCGGGTAAATGACCGGCAGATGGCCCTGGCCATAGGCGAGCTGCTGCAGGAAGAGGCCGTAGGGCGAGTCGAATTTGAATTCGACCGTGAGATCGTCGATCTTGCGCACTTTCACCGGCTTGCCGGCGACCGTAAAGGTCGGGTTCTTGGCCGGCGAGAGCGCGTTGTTCATGAACACGTCTTCGTACCAGAACATGATGTCGTCAGCCGTGAACGGCTGGCCATCGCTCCACTTCAGGCCCTTACGCAGCTTGAAAGTATAGGTGGTCGCGTCTTCAGATGCGGTAAATTCTTCCGCCAGCGACGGGACGACCTTCTGCCAGGCCGGATCCCAGCGAACCAGCAACTCATTGGCGATGGTGCGGGTCAGATTGTACTGGTCGCCGTTGGCGAGGATCGTGGTGCGCAGAGTGCCACCATATTTGCCGATGCCGTCGACCATGGTCTCGACATAGGGATGCTCCGGAAGGCGATCGGCGACCGCGGGCAGCTTGCCGCCCTTGACCTGCTCGTCGAGCATCGGCGCCTGTTTGAAATCGACCGCCCAGGCCGGGACCATCGATCCCAGGATGGCAGCACCTAACAGCCCCGTCGACACGACGAGGCCACGCAGCGTTTGCTGGTAACCCATATTTTCTCCTCCTGATAGCCGGCCCTCTCCGCCGGTTTCCATCCCTTGTTCACGATAGCTGTTGCGGCTTCGTGTTGAATGAAAACTTTCAGATCGTACATTATTTGTCAATCTGAATGTATGAACTTATTTGTTTTGCTCTTGGCAAACACGGCGAAAATGCATTAAAAGCAAGCTCATGAGCACGATGACAAGCATGGGACATCCGGCATCAGAGGGTGACGACTTCGTCGAGGACGGTGGCGCTTCCATCTACGAGCGCCTGCGCGACGACATCATCCATGGCCGCCTGAAGGCCAACGAGCGCCTGAAGATCGCGGAGCTTGCGAGCCGCATGGGAACCTCTACCAATCCGGTGCGCGAGGCGCTGCAGCAGCTGCGCGGCGAAGGCTTCGTCGTCATGGCTCCCAACCGCGGCGCGCGCGTGCGGCCGATCGATGAAGACTTCGTGCGCGATATTTGCGAAATCGAAGTGCTCATCGAGCCGGCTCTGACCCGCTGGTTCGTCGGCATCGCCACCAAGGCCGATGTCGAGGAACTGGAACGCATCCAGGCGGAGATCGAGGCACTGAACTTTGCCGACGAGATGAAGCATTCCAATCTGGATATGCAATTCCACCGGCTGATGTATGACCGGCATTACAATCGTCACGCAGTCGACCTCTGGGTGCGGCACCGTCAGATTCTTTGGGCAATCAGCCGGGGTTTCCAAACCTCGCTTATCCGGCAGTCGAACGTTCTGGAGGAGCACCGCGAACTGATCGCCTGCATCATGAGCCAGGATGTAGAAGGCGCAGCTCGCGCCATCGGACGCCACGTTGAAGGTTCAGGCCGCCACATCATCGAGCGCATGCGGCTGGACAAGCGACACGGCTGATCCTTAATTGCTTTCACGCCTTGATGAGAATCGGACCGGCGCGTCGCTTAGGCGACTTGGTAAACCACGATCATTAGCCGACGAGACATATTCTGATTTAATAGTAACCCGACCGGCGATTGAACTTGCGCTAGTGATCGTGCAAGGCGGCGGTTAACCAGGCGGAGGCGCGGTCGACCGCGACTGTCCTCCTTGGTTTTGCCGGAAGCACGACATTGTATCGCGCCGCCGATGGGAATCGGATTTCGTCGAAAGCAACCAGCGTGCCGTCGTCGAGAAAAGTCTGTACGAGCGCGCGCCATCCAAGCGCGAGGCCCTGGCCAGAACGCGCTGCAAAGACCGTCTCGGTATAGTGATTGAAGCGTAAGCTGGGCCTTATGTCGAACTGAAGTTCACGGCTTGACAACCACTGGCTCCAGGAGAGCCACGATCGATCTTGAACATCGGTTTCTATGAAGTCGTCAGCCGCCGACAAGGGTCCTCCCACTCGTCTCGCGAGATAATCAGGGGCGCACACGAGCATGATGACGTCCCCGCGCGACGCGATGACGCTGCCGTCGTCAAACGGGGGAAGCCCGTACCTGATCGCGATATCGATCTCCCCTGAATCCAGGTCGATCCTGCTGTCCTGTGACACGACCCGGATTTGAATCCCAGGATTTTGTGAACGGAAATCGGCAAGACGCGGCAACAGCCAGAAGGACGAGAACGCGACCGTCGCACCGATGGTCACGATGTCCTGGGCCGAGGATTTTATCGCTTCGATCGCCTCGGAAATGTTCGAAAGGCTCTGTGTCAGCGACGCCCCCAGTGTAAGGCATGCCGCGGTCGGCTCGATCGCGCGGTGCTTCCGGATGAACATGGGAAGGCCAAGCTCTTCCTCGAGGAGGGCTATCTGCCGGCTGACGGCCGCCTGGGTTACACCAAGCTCTCCGGCAGCGGCGGTGAAACTCCTCCGGCGCAAGACCGCCTCCAGCATGATCAGTGCCGTCAGTGACGGCAGGCGCCTCCGAAACTGCATCCGATGATCCGTAACATTACTTTTCGTTATGCGAGCGTAAGAATTAATGCCGTTGAATAGCCTGGATTGCAAGCGCAGTGTGAGAGAAACAAACATAAGGCGTTCTCATGCTAAACAAGCTCGCTTCCTCCATATCTTCTCTTCTTGATGCGCGCACCAACGGCCATTCGCTTCCCGCAGGTCTCTACACGCGCGAAGACGTTTTCGCGGCGGATCTCGAGGTCTTCTTCCATAAGCACTGGATCTGCGTCGGCCTGGACTGCGACGTCCCGGAGCCTGGCGATGCCACTGTTATCGACATCGGCAGGACAAGCCTTATTCTGCTGCGGGATGACGATGGCGAAATTCGCGTGCTTCACAATGTCTGTCGCCATCGCGGCTCTCGCCTGCTCGACGCCGGCAAGACGATTGTTTCCAAGCTTGTCTGTCCCTACCACACCTGGACCTACGAGCTGACGGGCGAACTGAGTTACGCGCCGCATATGGGCAGGGATTTCGACAAAGAGTGTCACGGACTGAAGCAGGTGTCCTTCAGGTCCATCGGCGGCCTGATCTATGTCTGCTTCTCGGACGATCCACCAGAGGATATCGAGATCCTGGAACGGACGATGGGAGAGCGCCTCGCGCCCTACGACATCCAGAACGCGAAGATCGCCCATCAGACCGATGTCGTCGAGGACGGCAACTGGAAACTGACGATGGAGAATAACCGGGAGTGTTACCATTGCTCGGCAAACCATCCCGAGCTTTGCGTATCCTTCGTCGATCTCGATTTCGGCTTCGATCCGGACGCGCTGAGCCCCGAGGATCGGGCACAGGCTGAAGAGCATTTCCGTCTCTATGAGGCGCGAACAACCGCTTGGGAAGCGGACGGATTTCCATCCCGCGCCGTCGAGCAGCTCGTCGATTGCGCTACCAATTTCAGGACCCAGCGCCTGATCATTTCCGGCGCCGGCCAATCCCAGACCCATGACGCGACGGCGGCCTCTTCGAAACTACTCGGTCAGATGACGAGAAAGGATCTCGGCGACACACATTTGTGGGGCCACAATTCCTGGAATCACTTCATGGGCGACCATGCGGTCGTCGCGATCGTCATCCCTCTTTCAGCGGGCAAGACGCTCGTCAGAACGAAATGGCTGGTCCACAAGGACGCGGTGGAAGGGGTCGATTACGATTTTGACAAGCTGACCGATGTCTGGATCGCCACGACCGACCAGGATGCCGATCTTGTGGCACGTTCGCATGCTGGCGCCCTCGATCCCGCCTATCGGCCTGGCCCCTATTCGCGGTTCTCGGAGACCAATCTCGACAAGTTCGCAACGTGGTATATCGACCGGATGCGCGCCAATGGCTACTGAACTTGTGTGCAAGAAGGGTCTGGCAGACAGCCGCGATATCTGGGACCCCGAACAGGACGACACGCTCGTCTGCATCGACATCCAGCAGGAGACGCATGACGTCAAGAGCTTCACCTTCGCGTCTCCGAACGGCAAGCATTTCGCCTTCGAAAGCGGCCAGTATTTCCTCTTCGATTTTCCGATGGAAGACGATGCCGAGGCGCGCTGCTACAGCATCTCCTCCTCGCCACACCGCACCAGGGCCTTTGCGGTGACGGTCAAGCGGGTCGTCAACGGCAAGGTTTCGAACTGGCTTCATGACAACCTGGCAAGAGGAATGGTGGTCAAGGCGCAGGGACCGCTTGGCCATTTCGTCCGACCGGAAGGCTCCCCGAAACTTCTCCTGCTCTCAGGCGGTTCGGGCATCACGCCGGTCATGTCGATCGTTCGGGACTTTGCCGATCGTTGCGAACCAGCCGATGTGGTCTTCCTGCATGCGGCCCGAACGCCGCTCGACCTGATCTTTCGAGACGAACTCGCCTACCTTGCTTCCCGCATGAGCGGATTGCGGCTCCATTTCCTTCCCGAGAGCGTCTACGGAGAACCGTCATGGCCAGGCCTTGCCGGGCGGATTTCGCCGGATTTCGTGAGGCTAGCTGTGCCAGACATTGCCGAGCGTACAGTGATGTGCTGTGGTCCGGCGCCGTTCATGGCGGCAGCCCGTTCGATTTCCACGCAGCTCGGCGTCGCCCCTGGCCGCTACATCGAAGAGAGCTTCGATGCCGCGGTTATCGAGGATCCGGCGCCCCTGTTGGAAGAGGCCATTTCTGCCAAAGCCTGGCAGGTGGAATTCAAGAAGCAAGGCCGGACGATTGCGGTATCGAGCGAGCAGACGGTCCTGTCGGCAGCCAAGAAGTCTGGAGTACGCCTGCCTTCCTCCTGCTCAAATGGCGTTTGTGGCACGTGCAAGTGCAAGCTTGTGTCGGGATCGGTCGAGATGAACCACAATGGCGGTATCCGGCAGCGCGAAATCGACGCCGGCCTGTTTCTGCCCTGCTGCTCCAAGCCGCTCAGTGATCTGGTCGTGGATCACTGAGGTGCTGGACAACGTCTTCCTTTCCGCCGAAAAACAGAATTCCGCGGGTAGCGCGCCACTTTAGCGAACGGACCGGACGGTGCCAGAGCTCCCTGATCGTTCTAACGCAGCGCATCTCAATGAATGTCTGCGAGCGTTGCGCGCACCTGCGAAGGCGTCACGCCGAATGTGCGCTTGAACGCGCGCGTGAAGTGAGAGGCGTTCTCGAAACCGACATCAAGAGCGATCTCGATCATCGTGCGCTTCGAATGCGCAAGCAGGGCTTTGGCGCGTCCCAGACGCACGCGCTTATAGGCCTGGGCCGGCGACATTCCCGCTTTCTCCAGGAAAATCCGTTCGAGTTGACGGCGTGAAAGACCGACTGAGGAAGCGAGTGCGGGAATGGAGATGCCAAACTCCATATGCTGTTCCATCGTGATCATTGCCGCCCTGACGCGATCGTCCTCGTAATTCTCATAGAGTGGCCGATGTGGCTGCGTGTCTGCCGGCGAGCGGGCCTTTTCGATCTGCAGGACCTCGAGTGCATTGCGCTCGGCCTCCAGGCTGATCGATCGCCGCACAAGAAGGGCTGCCATGTCGGCTGCACTGCTTCCACCCGCGCAGGATCCGCGGCGCCGATCGAGATTGAACAGCCTGTCGGAACGCACCGGCAGGTCGGGAAATCTTTCTCGATACGCTTTGACATGCAGCCAGCTGACACAGGCCTCATGGTTCGCCATCAACCCTGCCTCGGCGAGAATGAAGGTCCCGGTGCAGAGGCCGATCAGGGGGACACGCTGCGCCGAGGCCCGCTTGAGGAAAGTGATGGTCTCCTGGTCGACCGGCCGATCGACAGTCAGCAGTCCGCCGCCGACGACGATATAGTCAAAGCGGGACGGATCGACGAAGTCAGAGGTCGGCGCCACCTGTACGCCGCAGCTCGACGCAATGAGGTGACGCGTACTGCCAAGCACCTGCCAGTCAGCCCGCACGCGTCCGGAACGGTCAAATTGGTCGCTCGCCAAGCGCAGCGTGTCGACGAAGAGGGCGAATGCCGAGAGCGTGAAGGAGCGCGCAAGGACGAAACCGACCTTGAGCTGCTTGGGCGCGGCAGCGCTGTCTCCCGATCGAAAATCTTCTGGTCTCACGTAATGCCTCCTCGTTCCTGAAGCGTCGAATTCATTCTATCTGGAAGCCGTGCGCAAGGGGGTCGCGGTCATCGACGAAGATCGTGTTATGGCCGATGATCCGCGCCCAGCCGCCGATGCTCGGCAAAATTCCGCTGTAGGGTCCGATCTCTGCCTCGGCCTCCACCCTGCCCTCGAATCTCGTGCCGATCAGGCTCTCGTGGCGATAGGAAGAGCCGGTCGCAAGCCTGCCCTTTCCATACAGTTGCGCCATCCGCGCCGAGGTCCCGGTGCCGCCTGGCGAGCGGTCGATCGCCTTGTCACCGTAGAAGACGGCGCAGCGGCCATCCGAATCCTCGTTGACCGGATGGTCACACCAGATCGCGTGGTGAACGCCGCGAATTCGTTCGTCATTAGGGTGGATTGGGTCACAGATGCCGGCCAGCGCGTCGCGGAGGAGCCTGCTTGAATGAACGATTTCCGCAGCACTCATCCCGTCGAGGCCGGTCCAGTTTTCCTGCGGCTCGATGACGGCGTAATAATTGCCTCCATAGGCGATATCGACACGCAGCCGCCCGAGCCCCGGCACATCGACGATGACATCCGGCTCGTGCAGATAGCTTGGCACGTTAAACAGGCGGACCTGTTCGACGCAGCCATTTTTCTCCTCGTAGAAAACGTCGACCTTGCCCGCCGGCGTTTCGATCGACACCCGGCCGGGGGTTCGCGGCTTTACGAGCCCCTCCTCGATCGCCGAGGTCACGACGCCAATCGTGCCCGCGCCGCACATCGGCAGGCAGCCGCTCACCTCGATGAAGAGGACGGCGAAGTCGCAATCATCGCGATAGGCCGGGTAGATGATCGCGCCCGACATGATGTCGTGGCCGCGCGGCTCGAACATCAATGCCCTGCGGACCCAGTCGTAATCGCGAACGAAGATCTCCCGCCGTTCAGCGATAGGCGCATGCGGTAGAAGCGGACCGCCACCGGCAACGAGCCGGACCGGATTTCCGCAGGTATGGGCGTCGACGCAGAAGAAACTGTGTCTCAAGATGATCCCCTCACGTCAGGCCGCTACACGCGCCCGCTTGCGGTCGAGAAGACCGCGGCTCAGCCGGTCGAGCAGAAGAGCGACCGCGACGATCGCAAGGCCGGCGCGCAAGCCGAGCCCCATTTCCATTCGGGTCAGGCCGCGCGTCACTTCCGCGCCCAGACCGCCTGCGCCGACGAGGCCGGCGAGAACCACCATGGCAAGCGAAAGCAGGATGCACTGGTTGAGGCCGACGAGAAGCGTTTGCTTGGCGAGCGGGATTTCGATCTTCCACAAAACCGAGCGCGGATGGGCGCCGATGGCACTGCCGAGCTCCTTGAACTCATGCGGCACCTGATTGAAGGCCAGGGTCGTCAGGCGCAGCATCGGCGGGATGCCATAGACGATCGTCGCGATGATGGCCGGCACGCGCCCGAGACTGAAGATCATCACCGCCGGAATGAGATAGACCCATGGCGGCACGGTCTGCATCACGTCGAGGACCGGCCGCACGACAGCTTCGAGCGTTTTGTGCCGTGAGCACAGGATGCCGATCGGAAAAGCGATGAGCACGGAAATGGCAACGGCAACGGTTACCAACGCAACGGTCTGCATCGACGCCTGCCACAATCCGACGAGCAAACAGAAGCCCAGGCAGAGACCGGCGAGCACGGCAGCGCGCAGATTGACGGCAAAGAGGGCTGCGACGACAACGATCAGGATCAGGACATAGGGCGGCACGAACAGCAAGGCTGCTTCAAGGGCGGACAGAACCGCCTCGACCACGGAACTGATCGCGGCAAAAAGCGGATGCAGATTGGTGTTCAGCCAGTCGACGGCAGGCGCCAGAAAGGTACCCGGGGAAAACTGCGGAAATGACGTGTTCATGACGGCCTCCCTGTTCCGAGCCGGGCAGCACTTTGCGTTATCCGGTCGATGATCATCGTCAGGACGGCGATGGCGATCGCCCCGTTGATGGATGTCGCAATATCGAGCGTGCGGATCGCGCCATAGATCGTCTCGCCGAGACCGCCCGACCCGACGATGCCGGCAATGACGACCATGCCGAATGCCATCATCAGGCTCTGGTTGATGCCCGCCATGATGCTCGGAAGCGCAAAGGGCAGGCGGATCTTGAAGAACATCTGCGCCGGCGTGATCCCGCTTGCCTCGCCCAGTTCGATGAACTCCTTGGGCGTCATGCGAATGCCGAGCGATGTCAGGCGGATCGCAGGCGGCATGGAGACGATGATCGTCGCGATGAGTGCTGTTGCCGGACCGTAGCCGAGAAGGGCGATCGCAGGCAGGAGATAGATATAGGGCGGAAGGGTCTGGATGAGATCAAGGCTCGGCTCCATGAAGCGATCGACGGTCGTGACGAAGCCGGCAGCGATGCCGACTGGAATGCCGATTGTCAGCGCAAGCACCGTCGCCGTCAGAACCAGCGCGAGCGTGCTCATCGTCTCGGACCAGAGCCCCATGGAAAAGCAAAGGGCAAGTGCTGCACCGGCCAGGATTGCAAACCAGACGTTGACGGTGCGCCAGCCGATGAGTGCGATGGCGAAGGCCACGACGTAAAAGGGCGGAAGCTCGAGGAGCCACAATATGCCGTCGTAAAGACCTTCAAGAACCCATCGGACGGAGTCGAAAAGCGTTTCGCCGTTGTCGCTCACCCATTCGAGCGCGGTATCCGTCCATTCGTCGAAACTGTCGGTGAAGCTTGAAATGTCCATGTCATTCAGCTCCTGTCTGATATCACGCGGCTGCGCGATCGTTGGTGGATGTTCCCTTCACGCCCATCAGCAGGCTGCGCGGCGTGACGACACCGACGACCTCGCCATTATCGACGACCGCGATCGCGTCGCGGTCCGACTGCATGGTGAGACTGATCAGTTCGTCGATATCAGCGTCCGGCGTGGTTCTCGCCAAAGAGGAAATATCCGAATGCGGGTCATGGCGCTGGAACTCGCTGACGCTGTGCATCACCGAGTGCGCCTTGATCAGGTGCAGCCTGGAAATGCCTGCAACGAATTCGGCGACATAATCGTCAGCGGGATTGAGAATGATGTCTTCGGCGGTCCCGGTCTGGATGATGACGCCGTCCTTCATGATGGCAATGCGGTCGCCGATGCGGATCGCCTCATCAAGGTCGTGGGTGATGAAGACGGCCGATTTGCCGAGCGACTTGGTGAGCTGGCGGAACTCGTCCTGAAGCTGGCGGCGAATGAGGGGATCAAGAGCGCTGAACGGCTCGTCCATGAGGATGATTTCCGGGTCTGAGGCGAGCGCCCGCGCCAGGCCGACACGCTGCTGCATGCCGCCCGAAAGTTCCTGCGGATATCGATCGGTCCAGTCCGCCAGGCCGACGGTCGCCAGCGCTTCCCGCGCCGTCTTGTTGCGCTCAAGCTTGGGAATGCCCTGGACCTCCAGTCCGAAGGCGGCATTTTCAAGCACGGTGCGATGGGGCAACAGCGCTACGTTCTGGAAGACCATGCCGATGTGCTTGGCGCGCATTTGCCTGAGATCAACAGCCGAAAGTGCGCCAATGTCCCTGCCTTTGACCAGCACCTGCCCGGAACTTGGCGCAATCAGCTTGTTGAGCAGGCGGATCAGCGTCGACTTTCCACTGCCCGAAAGCCCCATGATGCAGAAGATCTCGCCGCGCCGCACCTGCAGGCTGGCGTTGGAGACGCCGACGACGCAGTCGAATTCCTTCAGTACGTCCTTCTTGCCGAGACCCCGTTCGGCAATGGATTTCATGGCGGCGGCGGACCTGTCTCCGAAAACCTTCCAGAGTGATTGGCAATCAATCAGAACTTCATTGGTATCGGTATTGGCGACTTTCATAACGATCCCCTTGAGCCAATTGGTGCTGGCTTCTCTCATTGGGCTTGGATGTGGCCACCCGAATGTCGCACGGCCACGGTGTGATCAGTTCTTCTTGATGTTTTCCCAGCGCTTGATCAGGTCGGCATGCGCACCGATCCAATCCTGGACGGCCTGATCCATCGTCTTGCCGTCCTTCACCTCGCCGTTGATGGCAGTGATGTCGGCAATCGGAACGTAGACGCTTGCCATGACTTCGCGGGCGTGCTGGTTTTCCTCGGAAAAGCCCTTGTGACCGATCCAGTAATAGCTCTGCGGCGGCGGGAAGACGGCCTTCGGATCCTTCAGGTACTTGACCTCATATTTCTGGACCATCCACGACGGTTCCCAGATCGTCACGGCAATCCATTCCTTGCGGTCGTATGCCGACTTGAGTGCTGCGGTCATCGCAGCCGTGCTGCCTTCGACGAGCTGCAGCTTGATATCATAGTCCTTGACGGCGTTCGAAGCGTCGCGCATCAGGCCCGAGCCCGGTTCGATGCCGATGATCTTGCCGCCGAACTTGTCAGCATTTTCATTCAGCTGTTCGAGCGAGTCGATCGGCACGTATTTCGGGACGGCGATGCCCTGATAGAGGCCGTGCGAGACAGGCGAGATCTTCTCAAGCCTGTTCTTGTTCTTATCCCAGTAATCCTGGGCGACATAGTCGGTCTGTGAGGCCAGCACCTGGATATCGCCCTTGGAGAGTGCTGCATAGGCGATGCCCCACTCGGAAAACTCCGTCACTTTCACGGTGTAGCCGGCGTCTTCGAGCACCTTCTTGGTGATGCCGGTGATGGGCGTCAGGTCCTCCCAGGAGAGCGTGCCCATGTTGATGGTCTTTTCTTCCGCGCGAGCCGGAAGCATGCTGACGCCGATCATGGCGGCGGCGCAAAGCGCCTTCCACAAAGTCCTCATTGTTATAACTCCTAGTTCTTGTTCCCATTTTTATCTGAAGCCCTGCGCGCGGCAGTCTCCATATTGCGCGGCGAGGACTAGCCCTCGCGGCCTGCACGCAATTCCTGAAACCGGATGACCGAATTGATGCCGAGCCAGGCGATGGGCGCGGGCGGCAGTCTGGTCGGTTCCGGCTGGTTCCTGTATTGTTCGAGCGCGGGATCTCGTGTCCCGGTCGCAAGCTCGGCGGCCATCATCCCGGCAAGCGTGCTCTTGACCGTGCCAAGACCGTTTTCGCAGCAGGCCGAGAAGAGCCCTTCCTCGACCTCGCCGAAGGCCGGCACGTGGTTTCGGCTGAGACAGAGCGCACCGGCCCAGCTGTAGTCGAAGGGCAGGCCCTCAAGATCGGGAAACCTGGCATCGAAGGACCGGCGCTGCTCGGCGGCGATACCCTGAACGCGCTTTTCCGAGACCTGAAGTGAAGGATCGTAGGTAAACCGCGTGCGGATGACGATCCGCGACCGTCCGCCAAGGGTAACCTTGCGCACCGTGGCGCCCATCGGGTCGGCCGGCAGGATCGCCCAGCAATCAGCTCCCGTCGCACCGCGGCCGAACTCATTGCCGGAAAAGGCTGCCGACATCGACGCATAGGTGAAAATATGCATGAGCCGGCCCTGGAAATGGCCGAAGCTCTCGATGTGCCCGTTGACGCCAAGGATCACTTTCGGGGCCGACACCGAACCGCGGCTCGACCTCGCCTTCCAGTTGCCGCCTTCCTTCGAAAGCTCAAGCACCGGCGAGTGCTCGTAGATGCCGATCCTGGAGTGGAGGCCGGTTGCCAGGCCACGAATGTAATCTGCCGGCTGGATCATGACGGCGCCGGGCGTGTAAAGGCCCCCGCGATAGTAGTTCGAACCGGTCAGCGCGCGCATGTCGTTGGCATCGAGAAGCCGGTGTTCCTCGCAGATCCGCGACAAGGACCTTGCGTAATTCCCGTTCAGGGAAAGGCCGCGGTCGGTTGCCGCAGCATTGACCTTGCCGGAAGGATCGAACGTCTCGCGTGACAGGCCGAACTCGGCCGCAATCTCGGCGGCAAAGGCAATCGCCAGGCGGTTCTGGCGGATCTCCTCCATCGTCGCCTGCTCGTCGGCGACCGAATATTCGCCAGAAGACAGATTGTGGGGGACATCGATCATGAAGCCGGAATTGCGCCCGGCAGGCCCCTTGGCGAGTTCGCGCGCGTCGAGCAGGACGATGCGGTCCTGTGGGCGTAACTGCAGCAGCCTGCGCGCCGCAGACAGACCGGCGAATCCTCCGCCAATGACCAGCCAGTCGGCGGTGATATCGCCTTCAAGCGCTTTGGCGGCAAAGCCGCGCTCGCTGATCGCCTCCCATCCCGAGACGCCGGTATCGACCGGAAGGCGCTTGATCACGTGCCGCCTCATCTGACCGTCTCGTCGACCGACCGATCCGAGACGTCGATCCAGACAGTCTTCAGCTCGCAATAATTGTCATGGGCAAAGATCGACTTGTCGCGACCACCGAAGCCGGATTCCTTGTAGCCGCCGAACGGCGTGGTTGCATCGCCCTCCCCGAAGCAGTTGACGGTGACGACGCCAGCGCGGATCTCGCGCGAGAGCCGGATCGCGTTCTTCAGATTTGCCGTGTAGACAGACGCCGTCAGGCCATAATTCGTGTCATTGGCAAGAGCGACCGCCTCGGCGAGCGTATTGAAGGTCGTCACCGAAAGGACCGGCCCGAAGATTTCCTCCTGGAAGAGCCGGCTCTGCGGCGTGACGCCGTCGACGACTGTCGGCGCGACGAAAATGCCGTCGCGTGCCTCGCCCCCGTGCGCAAGGATGAGCTTTTCTTTCTTTGCGTCGTCGAGGAAGGATGTGACCTTCTCGAAATGTGTCTTGTTGACGAGCGCTCCGATGCGGTTTTCCGGATCGAGCGGATCGCCGGTCTTCCATTCGCGCAGATGGGCGCCGATCCGCTTCAGCAATTCGTCCTTCACCTTGGAATGGACGATGAGGCGCGAGGTGGCCGAGCAGTTCTCGCCCATGTTCCAGAAGGCGCCATTGACGACTTGCTCGGCGACAAGGTCGAGGTCTTCGGCATCGTCGAGAACGATGGCCGGGTTCTTACCGCCGCATTCGAGAACGACCTTCTTGAGGTTGGAGTCGGCCGCATAGCGCAGGAAGCGGCGACCGGTCGGTGTCGATCCCGTAAACGCGATCATATCGACATCCATGTGCAGGCCGAGCGGCTCGCCCACGTCCTTGCCGCTGCCGGTCACGACATTGAAGACACCGGCCGGAACACCCGCCTCATGGGCAAGCTCGGCCACGCGCAGCGTCGTCAGCGTGGTATCCTCGGCGGGCTTGACGACCACCGAGCAGCCGGCGGCAAGCGCCGGTCCGATCTTCCATGCCAGCATGAGCAGCGGAAAGTTCCAGGGAAGCACGCAGCCGACGACGCCGATCGGTTCGCGCAGGATCATCGTCAGCGCATTCGATCCGACCGGTGCGGTATTGTCGTAGAGCTTGTCGATCAGCTCGGCATGCCAGCGAAGCGTATCGATCGTGTCGGGGATATCGACCGTCTGGCATTCGCGGACCGGCTTGCCGCTGTCGAGGCTCTCCATGACGGCAAGCTCGTGGCGATTGCGCTCGATGAGCTTGGCGAGTTTCAGGAGGATGTTCTTGCGCTCAATCGGCTGAAGCAGCCGCCAGCGTCCGTCATCGAAGGCCTCCCTTGCCTTTTGAACGGCAAAGTCGACATCGGTGCTGTCGCAGGCGGCGATCTTGGCAAGTGTTTCACCGGTCGCCGGATTCTTCGTCTTGAAGGTCTTGGCGGAATTGGCCGGCCGGAAAGCGCCGTCGACAAAGGCATTCGTCGGAAACTGCAGGTCGGCGGCAATCGCCCTATATTCGGCGGCGGTCAAGGGTTCATGCATGACGATTGGCTCCCGACGTGATCTGGCCGACCGTGCGCTTCAGCGTGGTAACGACGGTCTGGAGAGTTCGCTTTTCATCCGAATTGAGAGGGCGCAGCGGCGCGCGCACCGACCCGGCCCTGAGGCCGATGATCTCGCAACCGTGCTTGATCGACTGGACGAACTTTCCGCATTCGAGGAAATCCATCAGCGGCAGCATCGCGCTCATGATCGCGCGACCCTTGTCGAAGTTCTTTTCCAGGACGCAGGCTTCGTAGAGGGCGACATGCTCGCGCGGCAGGAAGTTCGAGCCGGCGCAGACCCAGCTTCTTGCGCCCCATGCGAAGAATTCGAGCGCCTGGTCGTCCCAGCCGCAGGACAGCGCGATATGCGGAAACTTTCGGGCCAGGAGATGGAGATTTCCCATCTCGCCGGAGCTTTCCTTGATGGCGACGACGTTCTTCGACTTTCCGACCCGCGAGAAATAGTCCTCGCCCATCATCACGCCCATGCGTGCCGGGTAGTTGTAGAGCATGATCGGCAGGTTGGCGGCACGGTCGACGGTCAGCGCGTGAACGGCGTTCTCGCGCTCGGTCGGCAGGGCGTAAGGCGGCGTGGAGACGAGGATGGCATCCGCGCCGATCTCTTTGGCCGACCTCGCATATTCGACGGAATCTTCGGTGCGCGTCGCCCCCGTCCCGATGATCAGCGGCAGGCGGTTGCCGATCACGTCCTTGGCATAGACGGCAAGCTCGAACCGCTCCTGGCTCGTCTGGGCGTAATATTCACCCGTCGAACCGCCGACGATGATGCCGTGCACGCCACCCGCAATCAGCGATTCCAGAACCTCGGCGAAGGCTTTGCGGTCAATCTGTCCACTCTCGTCGAGCGGCGTGATTGCCGGCGTATAGATCCCCTCGAATTTCACGGTGACTTCTCCAGCGATTGCGTGGTCGATGCGCCGACGAAGACGTCGGCCTTCAGACCCTGCGGGGCGATGAACATTTCCATGTTTTCGCGCGACAGTTCCCAATGCTCGAAAACAAGATCGACGACGGCGTCTTCGTCATGGGCGCCGAGCGCTTCGATGAAACTGTCGTGGTGTTCGACCGCCAGCTGCAGGCGACGTTTCATGTCATCGGTGCGCGGGCGGAAGAACGTGTGGCCGATACGCGCGTGGTCGATCAGCAGGCGCCCAAGGCTTGGCTGCAGATAGACGTTGGCCGACATCTCACCGAAGATTTCGTGGAAACGGTTGTTTTCGAGAACCATGCCCAGCGGATTGCCGTCGCTGCTCGCCTTGCGGAAGCGTTCCTGCGTTGCCTTCAGGTCGATAAGCTGTGTGGGTTTGAAGTTCTGGACCGCCAGCCGGCCAATCGCCGCATAGATCATCGGCGCGACCTGAAAGAAATTCCGCAGCGTCGTGTGGTTCATCGGAATGACCCGCGCGCCGCGGTTCTCGCGGATGTCGATGTAACCTTCGCCGGCAAGCCGCCGGAAGATATCGCGCACCGGTGTGCGCGACAGGCCGTAGCGCTCGCTCAGACTTACCTCGTCAAGATCGGTATCAGGGTCGAGCTCCATCGTCAGGATCTGCCGCTTCAGATCCTCGTACAGACTGCTCTTGACGGTTTTGGCCATGGCGCAACTCCGAGCTTTGGTTGGTGAGACCAGAAGATTGCATGGCTGGCGAAGGCTGTCAACAAATTGTGTACTTTGAGTACACATTAGAAGTTTTTATAAAACACACTTTGTGAAGCCATGATGCACTTAGCCTTCCGCGTCAGCGGCAACGCTGAAGGGCATCAAATAAAAATGAGGAAGCCTCAGACATCAGCCGACGTCGACAGCGACCGCCGGCAGCCATTGCGGCCACAAGACAATGAAGCGTATCGGAGCTTTCAGCATCGCGACGCGCAGACACGCGCGGGAAAGCGGGAATTCGCGTCACACGAGGGCATGAGGAAGGGCAGCCGCAGGAGCTTCAGCGTCAGCGGTGTACAGCAGAAGCGGGACCGACTGCCCCACGACCTCGTGTCCCGCCTTCGAGCCGGTCTCGCCACGGTTGCCACACTCGCAACCAACGGCCGGCCTTCTCTCCCCTCACCTGCCCGGCCGCACCAGCGATCGTACGATATCGATGATGTCGTCACGCAAGGCGGTCGGGTCTTCCCAGTTCCAGGCAACACCGAGGCCGATCTTGAAGTCGATACTCCCGGCGCTCGGGCCTTTCGCGATCGCGCTCGGCGTCGCGATCTGCCTCTCCCGGCAGATGATCGGCGCGCATTGGGCAAGCGACACGATGATGGGTTGGGCTATTGGCGCCGCATTCACCTTTTGGCTCGCCCACCAGTTCGCCCGCAGACAACTCGTCTTCAGATACGAACCCGAAAGGCGGCTCATACCCCTGCCGCGCCGACGCAAGGCCGCCCGGACCTGAAGCTCATCGCGGCAGAACAATCCGGGCCTCGAAACCATCTCCACCGCTGCTCGCTGGCGAGCGGAGTTCTAATACTCCACCCATCTGGCGCACGATGGTATCGGCAATGGCAAGTCCCAGGCCGGCGCCCTTGGCAACGGTCGCACCTCTGCGAAACCGAATTTTCAGGCTTTCCAGTTCAGCCGCAGAAAGCAAAGGGCCGTCATTGGCAATACTGATACTACCATCATCACCGACCGAAACGCTGATCGTGCCTCCCGGACTTCCGTGCAGGATCGCGTTCTCGATGAGATTGCTTGCGACGATCCCGAAAGCGTCCACATCGACGGCACGCATCAGGGGATCTGCCGAAGCGGAGTAGGTAACCCTCTTGCCCGTTGCGGGATTGCGCTGATAATCGCGGACGATCAGGTTGAGCACTTTGCTGAGATCGGTGACCGTGGCCGTCTGCCCAAGACCGGCGTCGGCTCGAGCAAGCTGCAGAAGTTTTTCCGATGTGCGCCCAAGCTTGGTGAGCGCGGTCTCGATGTTACGTGCGCGAGCTTTCGACGCTTCGTCCGGCAACTCGGCAAGAAGTCTCTGTGTTTGCGCCAAGGCCCCGGCTACAGGTGTCCGAAGCTCATGAGCACTGTTGGTGGCGAATTCCCGTTCCGCATCGATGGTCGCCTTCACGCGCTGCAGCAGTAGATTCACTGACTGAGCGATCGGCCGCAATTCGCGTGGAATCGTCTCCGTCTCGACAGGTGAAAGGTTGCCACCGTCCTTTTCGGAGATCGCTGTGCGCAGCTTGTTGATGGGATCTACTGCTCGTCTCGCAATCCAGATCATCAAGAGGACGCTGACAGGCAGCAGAATGGCGAGCGGGATAAGCATTGTGACCGCGCTTTCCCGCACGGCCTCACGTCGGTGGCTCAACCGGTCGGCTGTCTGAAGGAAAAGAGCGCCGTCCGAACTCTTCGCGGTGTAAAAGCGATATTTTTCGGAATCATGAAAGCCGACAGTGAGTGGGGCGTCGAATGGCTCGACGGGGGCGTCTTTCGAACGGAAGACAACCACTCCGTCGGCGGTGCGAACCTGGTAGACGAGATATTCATGTTTGGACGGCGTGGGCGGCGCCCGCTCGGGCTGCTCGCCGCCCTGAACATTTGGCAGGTGCCCCTCCTCCACGATCGCGAGCAGCCGTTCGGTAGTTTCCTCAAGCGCGTTGTCGAAGATCTCGTCGAACTCACTCCGCATCACGAAGATGCCAAGCCCGATCGCACCAAGCCAGAACGCGACCAGCGCGCCTGTGAGCGCGGTCATGAGGGGTCTGATGATGCTGCGGTTCCTCGTCATTCGACTGACAGCATATAGCCGATGCCGCGGGCTGTCCTGATCTTCTCCATCCCGATTTTCTTGCGAAGCCTGCTGATGTACACCTGCACCGTATTGCTCTCGACCTCCTCGCCAAAAGCATAGAGGGCATCCTCGATCCGTTTCAGCGCAACGAGCTTTCCCGGCCGTTCGACGAGGAGATCGAGCAATGCCCATTCGCGCGGCGTCAACTGAACGTCCTGTCCGCCCACGCTGATAGAGTGCGTGGATCGCTCGATCACGATATCTGCTATCTGAATGGTGTTTTGCCGACGTCCTTCGTAACGACGACGGACGGCAAGGATCCGAGCTTCGAGTTCGTCGAGATTGAAGGGCTTGATCAGATAATCGTCCGCGCCGGCGTTAAGCCCGGCGATGCGGTCGGATATCTGATCTCGAGCGGTCAAGACGATGACCGGAGCGTCACCTCCTCTTGCCCGAAAATATTCAAGAAAGACCAGGCCGTTGCCATCGGGAAGCTGCAGGTCAAGTAGGACCAGGCCGTAGTCGATGGACTTGCTCGCCGCTTCTGCATCGACGATCGTACGGACCCAGTCCGTCGCATAACCCGCCGTGTTCGTGTGGTCCCGGACCGCATCGCCGATGATGTCGTCGTCCTCGATCAAGAGAATGCGCACGATCTATTCCTTCCAGCCTTACGCCTTGGAGAGCGCTCGATGGAGGAGTCATACCAGACGAATGCCAAAGTAGCAGTCTCGGGCCTCGTTGCGGCTATCGAGAACCCGTCCGTCCCCCTTGATCCTAAATGGTTGGGCGGACAAGCGACCAGCGTCTGGAGGTCAGCGCTGGTCGCTTCCTCCTGTATCACCAGTGGTAGGAAATACCGACGTTGACGGCGTTTGTGACGATGTTCGTCTTGAGGCGGTCACCGCTGTCGATCGGAACGTCGACGCGCGAATAGGTGCCCTTGTATTCCACGAAGGTCGACCAGTTGTCGGTGACGCGGAAGTCGACGCCAGCCTGCGCCTGGAAGGTTACGCCGCCGAATTCGTAGTCGAAGGTCGTGCCCTGGGGACGGGTGACTTCGACGTGCGGAATGTTTACCCCGACGCCGGCGCCGAGATAGGGGGTCCAGCGGCGAGCCGGGTCCTTGAAGCGATAGAGGCCGTTGACCGTCAGGAGGTTCAGGCCGTCGGTGAATTCGAAATGCGTCCAGCCCGGCGAGCGCGCCATGGTCTCGTCGTCGGCATAGACCTTGTCATGGGTATAATCGAGCGACACGCCCCAGTTCGGCAGGTTGAAGTCGCCCAGCCACCAGGTGAGGCGGCCGCCGTAATAGGGCGGGCTGCCGAACGACTTGCCTTCCCAGCCGGCGCTGAAGGAGGTGCCGTCGGAAACATCGACGTGGCTATGCGGCGCTGTCTGGTAACCGCCATAGATGGAAAATTCCAGATCTTCAGCCGAAGCCGTGCCAGCCACCGATGCAAGTGCGGAAAACGCAATGCCCGCCAGAAGCACGGCGGAAAGACGCAATGCAAATCTCATTGGATACCTTAGGATTAGATTTCTTTAAATACACCACGCTTTTTGAAGGCGCTGACTAATCCTGTGAGAGCGAGAACGGCCCCAAATAGCAATCCCAGCACGATTGCAAAGGCTCGTTCCTGTTCCGTAATCGAGCCGACTGCGACCCTATAAAACTCGGTTGCCAACAGTGCGATAAAGGTTGACGACACCGTGGAATAGTCTTTTGCGACGACCCGTTTCAGATTGAACGCCATCCCCCTCGTCGATTCGTCAAAGGCGCTGAGCTTCAATCCCCATCGGGGGACATCTCGGCAATAGGCTTTGTAGGCAGCGCCGAACTTATCATGGAGGAAAGCTTCTTCGGCGTAGACAATGCACTGGTAGATAAAGGCAAAGAGAGTGCATCCGACCGCGATCACGACCGGATTGCCGTGGAAGACGAACAGTCCGACGTAGATCAGCATGTTGCCCACGTAGAGCGGATTTCTGCAGACGCCGAACATGCCCTCGGTGACAAGGTCATCGGCGTAGACACGCTTGTTCAAGCCGCCCCGCCTGATATAGGCATAGCCAATAACGCTCGCCCGCAAAATCAGCCCACTGAGCACGATGAGCAGGGCCACCATGTCCTTCGGCAGCTCGAGAGCAGGATTTCCCCATGGCGCAGTCGAGGGCGGCATAGCGATGAAGAGCGCGATAATGATCAGCGGGAAAGCCTGATTGCGATACTTGAAGAAGAAGGTGCCGATCCTCAGCATAATGTCTTTCATGAAGCTCACTTGATTGCGACGATCCCGCAGAAATTGTACCAGCGAAAGAAGACCTCTGTGCTCTTGAAGCCGACCTCACGAAGGAGCTGGATGTTTTCCTCCAAGCGGTAAGGAATAAGGACGTTTTCCAGCGCCTCCCGCTTCTTCGAGATCTCGATGGTGGAGTAACCGTTCCGTCGCTTGAAATCGTAATAGTGATCAATAAACAGGCGGTTGAATGTCGTGTCTTCACTGGTCAGCTTTTCAACCAGGAGCAGACACCCCTGGTCGTTGAGCCCGTCGTAAATTGTCCGCATGACCCGCTCGCGGTAGAGTGGACGAACAAACTGCAGCGTCAGCACCATCGTTACGACGCTTGCCTTCTCAATCGAGAAGCCGCGATGAAGGTCGACCGTGTGAAGATCGATGGAGCGGTTGGTTCCTGACTCCGCGATCTTTTCGGCAGCTTTCTTCAGCATCTCCGGAGCATTGTCGATCCCGACGAAATCGATGTGATTGTCGACTTCACGGTCCAGCGCCAGAAGGGTCGTGGCCGTGGAGCAGCCGATGTCATAGAGTTTCGACTGAGGCTGTGCGAAATCCCTGGCGAGCTCGCAAACCATCCGCTGCATTTCGCCATAAAAAGGCACCGATCGGCTGACCATATCGTCGAAAACATTCGCGACGGTCGAGTTGAACGAAAAGTCGGCAACGGAATTCTGCTCTTCGGCGAAAACTTCGTCTCGCGAATTGGTATGCAATATTAGACGGTTAGACTGTTCGGTCATATCCGCTCCAAGGTCGATGAATGGAAATTGGGCGCGTCTTTCCCCCGCCCATAGTGCGTCACAAAACTTTAACATCGAATCCTGACAATAGGCTGAAAGCGCAGCAGCGTTAGTGCCCGGAAGGCCGTCGGTGAGCGCACCAGCTTATGCGCCGGCTATCATTTCATGGGCGAATGGCGGCGGAGTTCTTCGGGTCGCTCTTCGATGACAAGCGCTGGGCACGCCGGCACAAGAAGTTTCTGAGCGCGATGGAAACGCTGCAGGACGATTTCACGACTGCTCCTTACGTCCTGGAAAACCACGGCCTGGCCGAACATCCAGCAAGAGACACTGTCGTTCCGCATGCCGACAAGCAGATTCTCATCGAAAAGGCTCAGGCTTCGCTCGACGACGTGCTGGACACAAAGCGCTTCTGGCGATGATACGCATCCAGCGCAAACTGCCGTCGCTCATGTCGCGACCCTATGTCTTTCTCAATGGGAACTTACCGTCGGCGGCGGCCGCATGTCGGTGGGCGATCCAGGTTTCGCGCCATCGCCGTTCCTCAAGCTGAGGCAAAGCGGACTCTGACGGCGGGGTCATCGAGATATGACCGCTACATCTGCTCGTGAGCCTCCCTACTTTCCGAAAGCGCGCGATAGCGTGCAAGATCGGTCCCCATCCATGTAGAGGCCGATGAAGCCCCGGTAACCGAAGTCGTCCAGTCGGCCCGGAACCGCCTGCCCCTAACAGCCACGCTAGATCCGCTTGCTATGGCGCTACCAAGAGAGCGTGCCTCGCGAGCGGCCTTTACCACATCCGGACTGGCCTGGTTTTGCTCCGCCGATGACAATAATCTTGTGAAAAATCCGATACTAGGGCACAATTTGCGAAGGCATCTGAAGTTGCGGCGCAGTCTCAAATCCGGCCGTCTCGCGCCGAGTGACAGTTCGCGTCGGAGGGTCGGCGTCGATGGATCAGGGGTTCTTTCTTCTGTTCGCTACGGTATCCGTGATCACGGCCCTGACGGTGGTCCTGGCGCGCAATCCGGTTCACAGCGCATTGGCGCTGATGGCGTGTTTCCTGCAGGTCTCGGCAATCTTCGTCTTGCTCGAGGCACCGTTGCTCGCGGTCATCCAGATCTTCGTTTATGTCGGCGCGATCATGGTCCTGTTCCTGTTCGTGATCATGATGATCGATGTGCGCGAAGCGGTGTTGCAGCGGTTCTTGCCGGGCGGCAACCTCCCGGCTCTGGTACTGCTCGTCCTGCTCGGGGTCGAGATGCTCGTGCTGGTGCTCTGGAGCGACCGCTTTTCGGTCATGGAGCCCGTCGCCATGGGCGGCGGCGATGACGTCAGGCAGCTTGGCACAGCCCTTTTCGCCGACTATCTGCTGCCGTTTGAAACCGCCTCCGTAATCCTGCTGGCGGCCCTGGTCGGCGCCATCATGCTGGCGCGGAAGGAGCAGGGGTGATGGTTCCGCTCTGGTGGTATATTGTGCTCGGAGTGGTCCTGTTCGTGATCGGAGCGGCGGGCGTGCTGCTCAGGCGCAATATTCTCGTCGTCCTGATGTCGCTGGAGCTGCTGCTCAACTCGGTCAACATCAATTTCATCGCTTTCGGGCGTTACCACGCCGATTTCCGCGGGCAGATCTTCGCGATCTTCGTCATCGCAATCACCGCGGCGGAGGTTGCCGTCGCCCTCGGTATCCTGGTCGCCCTCGTGAGGAACAAATCCACCCTCAAGGTTGACGACGTGACGGTGATGAAAGGATAGCGGCTTTGGACCCGGTTGTATCGATCCGGCCGTTGCTTGCCATCACCGTCGCCGGTCTGGCGGCCCTTGCAGTTCTCCTTTTGAAAAACCGCGAGAGACTTCGCGATCTGGTCTCGCCGTTGGCCGCGATCGCCATGTTCGCGATTGTCGTGTCGATGGCGCCTACGGTGCTGGCGGGCGGGACGGTCGAATTGCGCCTGTTCGAGATTCTGCCGGGGATTGACTTTGCTTTCCGGGTCGATGCGCTCGGCATGGTGTTTGCCACCGTCTCGTCGCTGCTGTGGATCGTGGCGGCGATCTATTCCATCGGCTACATGCGGCATTTGAACGAGCATGCGCAGACCCGGTTCTTCGCCTGCTTCGCCTGCAGCCTTGCAGCCGCCGCCGGGGGCGCCTTCGCCGCCAATCTGTTTACGCTGGTGATCTTCTACGAAGTGCTCAGCCTCGTTACCTATCCGCTCGTCTACCACCACGAGGACGAAGAGGGATGGAGGGGCAGCCGCAAGTACCTCGTCTATCTGATGGGCGCCTCGAAAAGCGCGCTGCTCGCCGCACTGGCGCTGACCTACCATATTGCGGGGTCGCTCGACTTTGCCCCGGGGGGGCTGCTGGCGGGGAGCGATGCCCCGGCGGCGCTGCTGACGGTCGTCTATTTCTGCTATCTTTTCGGCTTCGCCAAGGCCGCTGTGATGCCGATGCACGCCTGGCTGCCCGCCGCGATGGTCGCGCCGACACCGGTCAGCGCGCTTTTGCACGCAGTGGCAGTGGTCAAGATGGGCGTGTTCTGCGTGCTGCGGGTGGTGTTCCATGTCTTCGGCACGGGGCTAGTGGGCGGGCTCGGCCTCGGCATCGCCACCGCCTATCTGGCATCGTTCACGATCCTGATGGCGTCGGTTTACGCCCTGACACGGGACGACCTGAAGACCAGGCTCGCCTATTCGACAGTCAGCCAGCTCTCCTACATCGTGCTGGGCGCGGTTCTGTTGTCGCCGGTAGCGATGGTCGGCGGGATCATTCACATCGCGGCACACGCATTCTCCAAAATCACGCTCTTTTTCTGCGCCGGGTCGATCTATTGCGCGTCCGGCAAGCGCAACATCAGCGACATGGCCGGTATCGGCCGCAGGCTGCCCTGGACGATGGGGGCATTTTTCGTCGCCTCGCTCAGCATGATTGGCGTGCCGCCAACCGCGGGCTTCGTCAGCAAGTGGTATCTGGCGGAGGGCGCCGTGGCGGCGGGAGAGACCGCGTTCCTGGTCGTCATCCTGGTGAGCTCGATCCTGAACGCGGCCTATTTCCTGCCGGTCAGCTATGCCGCCTTCTTCCAGGCGGAGAGGCAAGAGGAGAGCCGGACGACGGTCCGTGAAATTCCGTTGGTCACGATTCCGCTGGTCGCAACGGCGATCCTGTCGGTGCTGATGGGCATTTTCCCGGGCTATTTTCTCACCCTAGCAGACGGAGTGATCCGATGATCAAGCGTGTCGTCGACTTCTTTGGTGACGAGCAATATGCGAGGCCGCGCCGCCGACTGTTCTACCTCGTGCTCGTCCTGATCGTCGTCGCCGACGTTCTGGTCTCTCGCGAACACGCCGAATATCTGTGGGACAGCCTGCCGGGCTGGTCGGCCGTCTACGGCTTCGTCTCCTGCGTCCTGCTTATCTTCGTTTCCAAGTTTCTCGGCCATCGGGTCGGGCTGATGCGGCGCGAGGACTATTATGACTGACTTCATCCATCCGGCTCTGCTCTTTATTCCTGGCGCCCTACCGATCCCGTTCCTCAGCGGGTCGGTCCGCAAGGCCTATCTGCTTCTGATCCCTGCGCTGGCGATCCTTGCCGTGCTTGCGATGGAGCCGGGCAGCTATGGCGAAGCGCGGTTCATCGGGCAGGAGATCCTGATCGCGAAGGTGGACAAGCTCAGCATCGTCTTCGCCACCGTTTTCACCATCATGGCGCTGATCGGCACAGTCTACGCGCTGCACCTGACGGATGCCGGCCAGCACGTGGCCGCATTCGTCTATGTCGGCAGCGCGCTTGGCGTGGTGTTTGCCGGTGACTACCTGACCCTCTACCTGT
Organism: Rhizobium sp. CF142; assembly: GCF_000281145.1. Classification (NCBI taxonomy): domain Bacteria; kingdom Pseudomonadati; phylum Pseudomonadota; class Alphaproteobacteria; order Hyphomicrobiales; family Rhizobiaceae; genus Rhizobium; species Rhizobium sp. CF142. The sequence continues at coordinate 97,725 of NZ_AJWE01000089.1, forward strand.
TTTGGGAGGGCATGGCATTCGCTTCCGCCTATCTGGTCTTCGCGCAGCGTGGTGGGCCGGCGATCCGGGCCGGCTTCCGCTATCTCATGGTCCATATCACCGGCGGCGTCGTCCTGCTGGGCGGCATCATTTCCCACGGGCTCGCCACCGGTTCACTGCTTTTCGGCCCGATCACCGGGGGCCTCACCAACGGGGGAATGGGGGTCGGCGACTACCTGATCCTCGCCGGCTTCATCCTCAACGCGGCCGTGCCGCCGCTCAATGCGTGGCTGACCGATGCCTATCCGGAGGCGACCGTCACCGGGGCGGTGTTCATGAGCGCGTTTACCACCAAGACCGCCGTCTATGTGCTGGCGCGGGCGTTTCCGGGGACCGAGCTCCTGGTCTGGCTCGGCACCATCATGGCGCTCTACGGCGTCATCTACGCTGTGCTGGAGAACGATTGCCGGCGGCTTCTCGCCTATCATATCGTGAGCCAGGTGGGCTATATGATCGCGGGTATCGGCATCGGGACCGAGATGGCGGTGAACGGAGCCGCCAGCCACGCCTTCGCGCATATCCTCTACAAGGCGCTGCTGTTCATGGGTGCCGGGGCAGTCATCTACGTCACCGGCCGACGCAAGCTCACCGAGCTCGGCGGGCTTTACAAGACCATGCCGCTGACCGTGGCGCTTTACATGGTCGGCGCCTTCGCGATCTCGGCCTTCCCGTTCTTCTCGGGTTTCGTCACCAAATCGATGGTGATAGCGGCTGCAGGAGCGGATCACCGCGCGCTGGTGGTGCTGGCGTTGACGATGGCATCGTCCGGGACGTTCCTGCACACCGGCCTCAAGCTTCCCTATTACATGTTCTTCGGGACGGACCGGAAACTGGAGGCGCGGGAGCCGCCGCGCAACATGCTGATTGCCATGGGCATGGCGGCAGTGCTCTGCATTGCGATCGGGGTGTTCCCCCAACCGCTTTATGCGCTTCTGCCCTATCCGGTGGATTTCGAACCCTATACGGGCCTGCATGTCATGGAGAGCCTCGGGCTGCTGATGTTCACCGCCCTGGGGTTCGTGCTGTTCCTCTGGGCGCTCGATCCGGAGAACACGATCAGCCTCGACACCGACTGGTTTTATCGCAGGGGTACGCGGGCCTTCATGTGGCTCGCCGAAAGGCCGCTGGCGCGCTATGAGCAGGCGGTGAGCAATGTCTCCGAGACCGCGGCGCTGCCCTTGCTGCGCGGCGCGGCGCGGGCAGGACTCCGGCTCGATCTTGCCGGCGTGGATGCCGTCGTGAATGGCATTGCCCACTCGATCCTACACAGCGGCGGGCGGCTCAGGCGGCTCCAGACGGGCGTCGTGACCCATTACGTGCTGGCGATGGTCGGCGGTCTGATCGCAGCCATCGTCGTCTTCGTCGTGGCGTGGCGGTAGGGGGTGCCATGGGCTTCCCCCTGCTCAGCTTCATCATCTTCACACCCGTCGCCGGGGCCGCGGTTCTGATGTTCCTGCGCGGTGACGATGCGGCGCGGTGGACTGCGCTCTCTTTCACCGTCCTCGACCTTGCTCTCTGCATCGCCACGCTGGTCGGCTTCGACACCACGACCCATGCCATGCAGTTCACCGAGACGCGCCCGTGGGTGCCTGCGCTCGGGATCAATTATGCGCTTGGCATCGACGGAATCAGCGCGCTCTTCGTGTTCCTGACCGCACTGTTGGGGTCGATCTGCGTGCTCGCCTCCTGGATCGCGATCGACCGCAAGGTAAAGGAATTCATGATCTGCCTGCTCTCCATGCAGGCGCTGATGCTCGGCGTCTTCTGCGCGCTCGATCTGTTCCTCTTCTACGTCTTTTGGGAGGCGATGCTGATCCCGATGTATCTGATCATCGGCGTCTGGGGCGGCGACGGCCGGGTCTATGCGGCGATCAAGTTTTTCCTCTACACGCTGGCGGGCAGCCTCCTGTTCCTGATCGGTGTCATCGTGCTCTATTTCTACGGTGGCAGGACCTTCGATATCCTCGCTTTGACAGAGCAGGACTTGCCGTTCCGGATCCAGTCCTGGCTGTTCTTCGCCTTCCTGATCGCTTTTGCGGTCAAGGTGCCGATGGTGCCGCTCCATACCTGGCTGCCGGACGCCCATGTGCAGGCGCCGACGGCGGGCAGCATTATCCTCGCCGGTGTGCTCCTGAAGATGGGCGCCTACGGATTCCTGCGGTTCTCGCTGCCAATGCTGCCGGAGGCATCGATGTATTATTCGACGCTGATGCTGGCGCTTTCGGTGCTTGCGATCGTCTATGGCGGGTTGCTCGCGCTGGCGCAGGACGATCTGAAGAAGCTGGTGGCTTATTCCAGCATCAGCCACATGGGCTTCGTGACGCTGGGCATTTTTGCGCTGAACCTCCGCGGGCTCGAGGGCGGTATCCTGCAGATGTTCAATCATGGCGTGACGACAGGCGCCCTGTTCCTGTTCGTCGGGCTGATTTACGAGCGGACCCATACCCGCAGCATCGCCGACTATGGCGGGTTGATGAAGGTGGCGCCGGTCTATACCACGTTTCTGGCACTGTTTACCCTGTCGTCGATGGCGCTGCCGGGAACGAATTCGTTCGTCGGCGAGTTGCTGGTGCTGTCAGGCGGGTTTGCGGCCAACTTGGCCGCCGCCTCTGCCGCCGTTTTGGGTGCATTGCTGGGGGCTGCCTATCTGCTTGGCATGTATGGGAAAGTCGCGCTCGGCCCGGCCAGCGTCGGCGCCCGGTTGGCGATACGCGACGTGAACGCCCGCGAGATGGCTGCGATCCTGCCGCTGGCAGTCTTCGTATTCTGGGTTGGGCTCTATCCGAAACCCTTTCTCAACATAATCGATGCCTCGGTGACGCATCTGCTGACGCACGTGCAGAGCAGAGGGAGCGGCCAATGACCGCCGCCACGCTTTTCCAGTCGGCCCTGGCGAGCCTGCCCGAGATCGTGGTGATCACCGGCGCCTGCATCCTGCTGATCCTGGGACAGTTTGTGCGAAAGGGACAGGAACATTTCCTCGTCTGGGCGTCGGTCGCGGTCGTGCTGATTGCCGCCTTGGCGACACTCATGCTGGCGAGCGAGGTACGGCCGGCCTACACGGGCATGTTCATCGCCGACCGCTTCGCGGTCTTCTTCAAGTTCGTTTTCTACTTAGCCACCGTTCTGACATTCCTCCTTTCGCGAAAATATGCCGATATCGAAGGGATCGGGAATTGCGAATACTATGTCCTGCTGCTCTTCGCGCTTTCGGGCATGATGATCATGGCCTCGGCGACCGATCTCCTGTCGATCTATGTAGGCCTCGAACTGATGGTGATTTGCACCTATGTGCTGACCGGCTTCCTGCGGCGTGAGCGGCGGTCGAACGAGGCAGCACTGAAATACGTAATCCTCGGCGCGGTCTCGACCGGGATTTTCCTTTACGGCGTTTCGCTGATCTACGGGCTCACCGGCACAACGCAATTGGACGGGATGGCTGCGGCCGTGACTAGCGATCCGCTCGATCCCGGATTGTTGCTGGCGGTGGTCTTCATCGTCGCGGGGCTGGTCTTCAAGGTCGGCGCGGTTCCCTTCCATATGTGGCTGCCGGACGTCTATGAAGGCGCGCCGACGACGATCACCGCCTTCATGTCGGTTGGGCCCAAGGCGGCGGGGTTCGCGGTGATCCTGCGGGTGTTCCTCAACCCTCTGGTCGCAGCCTCGGACGTCTGGATCATCGTCGCCGTCATTGCGGTGGTGACGATGGCGCTCGGCAGCTTCGTGGCGCTGGTCCAGGATAATTTCAAGCGTCTCCTGGCCTATTCCAGCATCGCCCATGCCGGCTTCGCCATTTTCGGCGTGGCCGCTGGCGGTGCCGATGGGATCGCCAGCGTGATGCTCTATCTGCTGATCTATGCTTTCATGAATCTCGGCATTTTCGGCGCCGTCATCATGATGCGGAACGGCGATTTCTCGGGCGAGGTCATCGAAGACTATGCGGGTTTCGCCAAGTCACATCCGGGGCTGGCGCTCCTGATGCTGCTCTTTCTCTTCTCCCTGGCCGGCATTCCGCCGACGGCCGGGTTCTTCGCCAAGTTTTACGTACTGCTCGCCCTCGTCGAGCGTGGTTTCGTCATGCTGGCGGTCATCGCAGTGCTGCTCAGCGCCGTCGCCGCCTATTTCTACATCCGCATCGTCATGGTGATGTACATGCGCGAGCCGAAGAGGGCGTTCGCCCCGGCGCTGACGCCCTTAGTGCGCGCCACGCTGGCCATCACCGCCGTCGGCACCATCGGTATCGGCCTGTTTCCGTCGTGGTTTCTGAAGCTTGCCCAAGATTCGGTCTTTGGCGGGTGAGCGATTGGATTTGCAATGATCACACCGACGGAATAGACTTGAAGACGGAGAAAGGATTGCCCAAGTCGCCCCGTGGCGTGACCGATTTACCGGTTCGCGATGAGGTCAGTGGGCAACCGGTGCAGTGATATGACTGCAATGGAATTCTTGCCCGTTCTTTTCATGGTCGCCGGAGTCGTTCTGGTGGTGGGGGTGACGTTGTTCGTTTCCTCGCTGCTGCGCCCATCCAATCCCTATCCCGCCAAGAACATGCCCTATGAATGCGGCATGGATGCAGCGGGCGAGGCGGCGGCGGGCCGCTTCAGGGTGCCGTTCTTTATCCTCGCGATCCTGCTGGTCGTTTTCGATGTCGAAGCGATGTTCCTCTTTCCCTGGGCCGTCGTCCTGAAAGAGATCGGGCTGGTCGGCTATATCGAGATGATCGTCTTCATGGTGCTGCTTCTCGTGGGCTTCGCCTACGCCTGGCTGAAAGGAGCGCTGGAATGGGAGGCGTAAACAACGCGATCCGCGACAGCGTGCTGTTCACCACGGCCGACAGCATCATCAGTTGGAGCCGGAGATCGGCGCTGTGGCCGGAGACCTTCGGCATTGCCTGCTGCGCCATCGAGATGATCTCGGCCGGTTGCGCCCGCTACGATCTCGACCGGTTCGGCGTGGTGTTCCGCCCTTCGCCGAGACAATCCGACGTCATGATCATCGCCGGCACCGTGACCAGGAAATTCGCGCCCGTCGTGCGGCGGCTCTATGACCAGATGCCGGAACCGCGCTGGGTGATCGCCATGGGCACCTGCGCTATTTCGGGCGGGGTCTACAACACCTATGCCGTGGTGCAGGGATCGGAAACCTTCGTGCCCGTCGATGTGCATGTGCCTGGCTGTCCGCCCCGGCCCGAGGCGCTGATGCACGGCTTCCTCCTGCTTCAAGAAAAGATCAAGAGATCCCGGGCGCTCGCCGGCACACCTCTGGATCGGGTTATGGCGTCATGAGTGCGCAGCCGTCCCTCAATCGCGCTCCGATCATGGAGCGCTTCGGAGAAACAATCGAGGACCTCGGCACTGCGCACGGCGTCGACGCCTTTGCCGTTCCGCCCGAGAGGATCGTCGAGTTCTGCCGGTTCCTGAAAGAGCATCCGGCGCTGCAATTCAATTTCCTCTCGGACATTTGCGGGGTTGATCACTATCCCGAAACGCCGCGGTTCGAGGCGGTCTACCATCTTTATTCGCTGCCCAACCGGTGGCGGGTCCGCATCAAGTGCCGGCTTGGCGATCCTCCTGAAGTGCCTTCGGTCACGCGAGTCTGGCGCACCGCCAACTGGCATGAGCGTGAGGCCTGGGACATGTATGGCATCCGGTTCGAGGGACATCCCGATCTGCGCCGGATCTACATGTGGGAAGGCTTCGAGGGCTTTCCCCAGCGCAAGGATTTCCCCTTAAGGGGCTATAGGGACACGTTGAACCCCTTCGGTGCCGAAGGTCCGCCGCCAACACGGCCCGACCTTGCCACCAGGGACATTCCGTAAGGAGGCCGTTCTACGCCGGAACGTTGAGATGACCGAAGTCACCGAGCTCAGCAGGCCTGAGGGTGAAGCGCTCAATACCAGGGAAGTGCTTCTCAACCTCGGTCCGCAGCACCCCAGCACCCATGGGGTTCTTCGGCTCGTCCTTGAACTGGACGGCGAGTTCGTCGAGCGTGTCGATCCGCATATCGGCTACCTCCATCGCGGCACCGAAAAACTGGCGGAGAGCTTCACTTATACCCAGATTTTCCCGCTGACGGACCGGCTCGACTATCTCTGTCCGCCCTCGAACAACCTGGCCTTCGCGCTGGCGGTGGAGAAACTCCTCGGCATAGAAGCACCGATCCGGGCGCAATATATCCGCGTGATGATGGCCGAGCTGGCACGGATCTCCGGTCACCTCCTGATCACCGGCGCGCTGCCGATGGATCTCGGCGCCATGACCGCGCTGCTTTACGTCATGCGCGAGCGCGAAATGATCATGGACCTCCTGGAAATGATCACCGGTGCGCGCATGCACACGTCCTTCTGCCGGGTCGGCGGGGTGCGCGAGGACCTGCCTGACGGGTTCTTCCCCAAGATCCGCGAGTTTTGCGACATCTTCCCGAACCGGATCCGCGACTATGAGCGACTGCTCGAAGATAACCGGGTGTTTCTCAATCGCACGAAGGGGATCGGCGTGATCTCCGCCGAGGATGCTGTCGATCTCGGCCTCAGCGGCCCGAACCTGCGTGCTTCCGGTGTCGACTGGGACATCCGGCGCGATGAGCCCTACGAGATCTACGACCGGCTCGATTTCAACGTCATCACCCGTAACGAGGGCGATTGCTATGCACGCTGGCGATGCCGCGTCGACGAGATGCGCGAAAGCATGGGGATCATCGAACAATGCATCGACCAGATGCCTGAGGGGCCGTTCCAGATCGACATGCCGACAATCGCCTTCCCGCTGGACAAGGATCGGGTGCACTGCTCGATGGAGGCGCTGATCCAGCATTTCGACCTGTCGGCCTACGGCTTCAAGGTGCCGAAGGGCGAGGTCTATTCGGCAATCGAGGCCCCAAAGGGCGAGCTTGGCTTCTACATCATCAGCGACGGGTCGCCAAAACCGTTCCGCATGAAGGTGCGGGCACCCTCGTTCGTCAATCTTCAGGCCCTCTTCGGGGTCACCAACGCCCGCTATCTGGCGGACATGATCGCCGTGCTCGGCAGCCTCGACCCTGTGATGGCGGAGGTGGACAAGTAGCAAGGATTTGAATGCGATGACCATGCGCGAAAAGATCGAAGAGGCGGCGGCGCGGTATCCCGACCAGCGCTCTGCGATCATGCCCGCGCTCCTGATCGCGCAGGAGGAACATGGCCATCTGCCTGGGCCGGTGTTGGAAGAGGTCGCCGACATTCTCGGAGTCGAGCGGATCTGGGTCTACGAGCTGGCGACTTTCTACACCCTCTTCCATACCGAACCGGTGGGGATGTTCCACCTGCAGCTCTGTGACAATGTTTCCTGCATGCTGTGCGGATCGGAGGACCTGCTAAACCATCTGGAAACGGTGCTGGGGATCAGGAAAGGCGACACCACCCCGGACGGGCTGTTCACGCTTTCGACCGTCGAATGCCTCGGCGCCTGCGAGATGGCTCCGGTGATGCAAGTCGGCGACGATTACCACGCCCATCTTGATGTGGCGCGGATAAACGCACTGTTGGACAGCCTGCGGGCGACAGTGGGAGCCGCGAGCGTCGAGCACGCCTCTGCGCGGCTGCCGGGGGAGTAGCGCCATGTTCGGGCCGGTTCTTCTCAAGAATATCGATGTGGCGGACGGTCATCTGGTGTCGACCTACGAGGCTGGCGGCGGCTACCAGGCGCTGGCGAAGGCGCTGCGCGAGTACACGCCTGATGAGGTTATCGACCTCGTCAAACGGTCCAACCTGCGCGGTCGCGGCGGTGCCGGATTCCCGACAGGCATGAAATGGGGTTTCGTGCCGAAGCGCACGGGCAAGCCGACATATCTATGCTGCAACGCCGATGAGGGCGAGCCGGGCACGTTCAAGGACCGGATCATCATGGAGCGCGACCCGCATCAACTGATCGAGGGGCTGGCGGTAAGTGCCTACGCGATTGGGGCCGAAACCGCCTATGTCTACATTCGCGGAGAATATGTGACGGCGATCCGTCGTCTGCAGCAGGCGATCGCCGAGGCCCACGCAAAGGGCTATCTCGGAAAGCGCGTTCTGGGCTCGGATTTCAATTTCGCCGTACACATCCACTGCGGCGCCGGCGCCTATATCTGCGGTGAGGAGACCGCGATGCTCGAGTCGCTCGAGGGCAAGCGGGCGCAGCCGCGATTGAAGCCACCATTTCCGGCCGTGGCCGGGCTCTACGCCAGCCCTACAGTGATCAACAATGTCGAGACGCTCGCTTGCGTGCCGCATATCATTATGCGGGGGTCGGACTGGTTTCGTGGCATCGGCCCGGACAAGAGCCCCGGCCCGAAGCTCTACTGCCTCAGTGGGCAGGTGCGCAAACCCGGCCTCTATGAGTTGCCGATGGGCATACCGCTGCGCGAACTGGTCGAGAACCACGCCGGCGGCGCGCTGCCGGGACGCAGAATCAAGGCGGTGATCCCGGGCGGGGTCTCAGCCCCGGTCATGCCGGAGCACGGGCTGGAGGTGAGGATGGATTTCGACTCGCTGGCTGCCGCCGGCTCGATGCTCGGTTCGGCTGGCGTTATCGTGATCGACGACTCGACCTGCATGGTCAAGGTCGCCACCCGGATCATCGAGTTCTTCCATCATGAGTCCTGCGGCAAGTGCACGCCATGCCGGGAAGGATTGAACTGGGTCGTGAAGGTCCTGCGCCGGATCGAGGCCGGCGAAGGTGCTGCCGGCGATCTGGAGCAGCTGGATATGCTCTGCAAAGGCATTTTCGGCAATACGTTTTGTGCCTTGGGTGACGGAGCGGCGATGGGGTTGCGGGCGGCACTCGCGCATTTTCGCGATGAATTCGTCGCCCATATCGAGGACCGCAGGTGCCCCTTTCACTGAAGGCGTGCGCAGCAACAGGACTGCGAGGAACTATGGTTAGCATTACGATCGATGGACAAACGCTGGAAGTTGAGGCTGGCTCGACAGTGCTGCAGGCCGCCCGGCGTTTGGGCATCGATATCCCGACCTTCTGCTATCTGAAGCGTCTGCCGGCGCTGGCCTCCTGCCGCATGTGCCTGGTGGAGATCGAGGGGCTGAGAAGGCTGCAGCCGTCCTGCGCCACCGCCGTCACTGAGGGAATGGTGGTGCGTGCGAACACACCCCTGATCGAGGAAACGCGCTCTTCCATGCTCGATATGCTGCTCGCCAACCACCCCCTCGACTGTCCGATCTGCGACAAGGGCGGCGAATGCGAGCTTCAGAACATGGTGATGGCCTACGGGCCCCGCGAGAGCCGATTCCGCGATGACAAACGTGTGTTCCACTCCGAGGACATCCGTCTGAGCCCGGTCATCATCATGAACGTCAACCGCTGCATCCAGTGCCAGCGCTGTGTCCGGATGTGTGAGGAGGTTGTCGGCGCAGTCGCCCTCGGCACCATCGAAAAAGGCATGGATACCGCCGTCACCGGCTTCGAGGGCAGTCTTGCAAGTTGCGACCAGTGTGGCAATTGCGTCGAGGTCTGCCCGGTCGGCGCGCTGATGAGCTTCCCCTATCGCTACAAGGCCCGGCCCTGGGATCTCACCGAGACCGACACGGTCTGCCCGCATTGCGGCACCGGTTGCCAGCTGACGGTTGGCACACGCAAGGGCGAGTTCATGCGCGTGCGCTCGAAGTGGGACGAGGGGGTCAACCGCGAAACGCTCTGCGTTCGGGGGCGCTTCGGCCTCGATTTCGTCGCGAGCAGGGACCGGATCAAGCGACCGATGATCCGTCGTGACGGCGCCCTGGCTCCGGTTTCCTGGGATGAGGCTGGTGACTATCTGCGCCGGCGGCTATCGGCCGTCGAGGGCAAGGCTGCCGCTGGCCTCGCCTCGCCTCGCCTCCCCAACGAGATGCTCTATCAGTTTCAGAAGCTGATGCGGACGGCATTCCGGACCAACAGCATTGATTGCTCGTCACGCTGGTCCACGCCCTTCGATACGCTCGGCCCGCTTCTGGCAGCCTTCGACAGCCGCGCACCACTGGACGAAGTGATCGGCAACGACTGCGTGCTCGTCGTCGGCGGCAACGTCACCGAGGAGAACCCTGTCACCGAATACCTGCTGCGGGATGGCGTGCGGCGGCGGCAGACCGGATTGCTCATGCTTTCGGCGCGGCCATCCCGTCTGGACGCCGATGCCAGGGTGGTGGTTCGTGCGCTGCCGGGCGGAGAAGCAGTGAGCCTTGCGGCGGTGGTGGCCGGTCTCGCAGCGGCCGTTGGTCAGACCTTGCCGGGCGACTTTCTTGCAGGCATCGACGCGACAATCGGCGAGCCGGCGGCAAAAACCGGCACTGACGGGCCGGATCGTCTGGTCGCAGCGCTCAAGGAAGGCCGCAGCGTCACCGTGCTTGTCAGCGTCGACCTCCTGAGATCACCCGAAACGCGCGCGACGCTGCAGCAGATCAATAACCTGCTGCAGGTTCTGCGCCTGCTCGGCAAGGGCCTGGCGATGCAGTTCCTCTTCGACCGTGCCAACCAGTTGGGCGCCTGGGATATGGGAGTACTCCCGGCGGCGCTGCCGGGGCTGCGGGCGGTCGCCGACGATGTGGCGCGCACAACTCTTGCGCGGAACTGGGGCGCCGAAATCCCGTCTGAACCCGGCGCGGATCTCGACGGCATTCTGGAGCTATGCGTCGGCGGGCGGATGGGCGCTCTCTACATCGTCGGAACCGACCCCTTGATCGCCTATCCCGACAGGGATTTCGTGACGCGGGCGCTCGGCGCCGCCGATCTCCTGATCGTGCAGGACGCCTTCCTCACGGATACGGCGGGCCTTGCCGAGGTCGTCCTGCCCGCAGCAGGTTACGGCGAGGAAACCGGCACGTTCACCAACAACGAGGGCCGGACCCAGACGGTCCGCAAATTCCGCGAACCCGCCTTCGAGGCGCGGAGCAATCTGGCGATCTTCGACTTCGTCGCGGCGCTTCGCAACGAGGCACTGCGGCCGTCGACGCAAGGCGAAATTTTCGACGAGATTGCACGGCTGGTTCCGGCCTATCAGGGGTTGAAACAGGACGGGCTTGGCGCTGACGGCGCTTTCACCAAGGCGGTGCCGACGCCACCGGCGGCCAAGTTCTTTGCGCCGCCGCCCGTCCCGGCAGCAGCCGACCGGCTCATGCTGATCACCGGCAACTGCCTGTTCCACAACGGATATCTTTCTGAACGGTCGGACATCCTGAACACGGTCGCCAATGATCCCTATGTCGCGATGAGCACGCAGGATACCGAACAGCTTGGCCTTTCGGATGGCGATCAGATCATTGTGCGTTCCGTCCGGGGCGAACTGACGGCGCAGCTCAAGGTCGATAGGCGGTTTCCCAAGGGCCTCGTCTTCGTTCCGGAAAACTATAGAGCCTTGCGTCTCAACGGCCTGATGCGGCGGGGCGAATACCCATGCCCGGTGGAGGTCCAGAAGGTGCATGCCACTCTTGAGATCGACCGCACGAGCCGGATCTGGCGTGGGGTCTGAAGATCTGGGGTCAGGGCGCCGGCCCCCGGCAAGCTGCCCTGCCCCAGCGTCTTCACATCAAGCTGGCGACGTCAGTGATATCTGGTCCCGCAGATGTAATCCTGCAGATCCTGCTCTGTGCGCTGCGCTTCGTCGAGCCTGTGTTTAACCACGTCGCCGATACTGACCACGCCGACAACGTCGCCTCCATCCATGACCAGCACATGACGCGTACGCCGCTGGGTCATGATCCCCATCGCGACGGGTAGCAAATCCCGTGTCGAACAGGTCGCCACATTGCGGTTCATGACATCCGCGACTCGCATCATCACCGCCTCGGCCCCGTATTCCGCCACCGCATTGCAGCAATCTCGCTCCGATAGCGAACCCAGGTATTCGTCGTTCGATTGGCTGACGACGACGAAGCCGATATTGTTGTCGCGAAACAGCCTCAGGACTTCCACCATCGTCTGATCGGGAGCGACCGCGATGACACCGACACCCTTGTTCTTCATGATCTCGCCGACAAGCATCTGAGCCTCCTGTCTGCGCGCTCCGGCTTGACGGATGGCGCGCGTTCACGTTCGCCGGATATTCCGCCACCAGTTGTAGCCCTGCATCTCTTTCGTCTCGACGAGCACGTCCTTGTTTGTATTCAGGCGCGCGGCAACCACGCCGCCGCCGGTTGCCGCCTTGCCCGGCTTGGCGAGCAGGTCGTCGCGCCCGATCACCAGGTCACGCGAGGAAAAACTCGAAAATTCGTACTGCTGGCCAAGCGCGATCGCATCCGCTGGGCAGGCATCCTCGCACAGCCCGCAGAACAGGCAGCGAGCCGTGTCGATCTCGAATTTGGCCGGGTGCCGGTTGCCCTTCTCGTCCTCGTAGGGGACGACTTCGATACAGTCGCAGGGACAGATCCGCGCACAGAGTTCGCAGGCCACGCACTTGATTTCGCCCTCTTCATCACGCGTCAGGAAGTGATGCCCGCGATAGCGTGAGTAGGGTAGCCATTTTTCCTTGTCCGGATACTGCATGGTTACGGTTCTGGAGAACAGGTAGCCGAAGGTCAGAGCCAACGCATTCGCCAGATCGGCGAAGAACGCCCAGCCAATCCATGTTCCAACTCTGTCCTGCGCGTGCGACATCGCCGCCTCGCTACGGAGCCGCTACGGCCCCTAAAAGTACACCGGTTATAATTATGTTCGCCATCGACAGAGGAAGCAAGACTTTCCATCCGATCGCCATCAGTTGGTCGTAGCGGTAGCGGGGGAAAGTAAAGCGGAACCAGATAAACACATAGACGAAGAATGCGACCTTGAGCACAAACCATAGAAGTGGTGGCAGGGGGATTAGGACACCGTTCCAGCCGCCGAAAAACAGGATCACCACCAGGACCGACACCAGCAACACGATGGCATATTCGCTGACCATGAAAAACGCGAAGCGGATACCGCTGTATTCGGTATGGAAGCCAGCCCCCAGATCGCCTTCCGCTTCCGAAAGGTCGAAGGGAATACGCTGCGCTTCGGCCAATCCGGCAACGAAGAACACGAAGAAGCCGACCGGTTGGTAGACGATGTTCCAGACATCGGTTTGGGCCCGCACGATGTCGAGTAGGCTCATGGATTGCGCCAACATGACCACCCCGATCACCGCGAACCCCATCGGAATCTCGTAGCTGATCATCTGCGCGCAGGTCCTGAGGCTGCCGAGGACCGCATATTTGCTGTTAGCGGCCCAGCCACCGAAGATGACGCCATAGACCTCGATCCCGATCACCGCAAAGACGAAGAGTAACGCCACATTCATGTTGGAGACGTGGAGCGTGATCTCGGCGCCTAGGACCGAGACGCTTTCGCCGAAGGGGATCGCGACGAACACCACAAAGGGCGGGGCGAGCGCCAGGATTGGCGCCAGTTTGAACAGGAAGCGATCGGCCTCGGCCGGGATGTGGTCCTCTTTGGTCAAGAGCTTTATTCCGTCGGCCACCGGCTGCAGCAGCCCGTGCCACCCGACACGCATCGGCCCCATCCGCTGCTGGATGTGCCCGGCGATCTTGCGTTCCAGCCAGGTTAGCGGCAACGGCAGCAGCAGCAGGATCGCAATCAGAAACGCGACCTTGAAGACAATCAGGCCAAGGGCGACGATAAGTTCCATGATCCGCGCCACTTATTCATCGGGTTGAAGCGTGCGACCGGACTTTGGCTCCGGCTATACACTGAGCACTTTGCGCAACCGTCAGGCTCCATGGTACAACGGCGACGCACCTCATACAATGCCATCACGGTTATGTCGTTGCCGGCTATGATGTCTCCGGCTCAGGATGTTTGAGATGTGCGGTTCGATGCGCGTCTCTGGCTTTGTGTCATTTGCGGACAAAGCGGTGGTTGTTTGTGAACCATCTGAAGCTGATCGATGCGGCACTGCCATTCTGGCGACGATGGAAGCCGTGAATGCGATGGAGGCCGTGTTCAGGACAGCCGATGAATACGAGTACAACGATCTGATCCACCCCTGGCGTGCTGAATACCGAGCCAAAGCGCAACAGGTTCCTGCGGCGCTGTGCCGAGGCTGGAGCTTTGAACGCAAAAAGCCCCGGAGCATATTGCTCTCGCTGCTTGCTTTATCGGTTGCGGGGGTTCGCAACACCCGATTCCTGCGATTGGTTAAGCGGACGGTTCCGAGACTAGCGGCTTAGCTTCTCAGTATAGGCCGCGACGGTCTGGTTCTTTGAGGGTGGTCGTGCAATCAAGGTCGCCCATGCGAGGCATCGGGCGCTCAGGTTGCGGTCACCCGATCCCATTGAAGCAAATCAACAATGTTCTTGTGATTCCGTGGCAAACCCAGCTGAGATTCATCCAGTGACTAGCGACTAAATTTCAGGGCGGGCTTATCTCCATCCCCCCTGAAGTCCTCCAGAAACCTCGCGAAACCGAAGGCACTTCGTACCCATTTTGCCGGAAATGCACATCGTGTCTCCCGCTTCACGCTCGTCGACGGCAGTAACGTGCATCTGCGCCAGGACGACATTTTCCACGGCGACCAGATGCGGAAACAGATTGAAGCGAAGGTAAAAAACCCTGATGAGGTTGACAAAACTCTCTTGTGCGCAAATGTTTGAGCATTAACGCGTTACGAGTATCTGGCTTTTCCAGAACTTTCATTGAATATCCAATCTCGGTAAGGCTTCTGTCGTCGATCAATACTGCATATCTCAGGTGCGTGGGATGTCGGTTCACATACGCAGCAAGGCCATATACGTGTTCACGGATGCGCGAATGCTTCCGGCAGCCTGTTGCGCGCTTCTATCTGTCGAACGCAACAGTCAAAAGAACGATATCAAGCTGATCATTGTCGGCATCGATTTGCCTGAGGACCAGAAGGCTCGGGTCGCGACCTTCAACGCCGTCAACGGCATCGATATCGACGTAGTTGATTTCACCTTTCCCACCGATACGCCCGAGACGGAAGGCCGCTGGCACAAGTCGACGCTTGCGCGCCTCTATCTCGACAAGCTGATGGGCGAGGAGCTGGAGCGCGTTCTTTACCTTGATGCGGATATATTGGCCGTTGGCAATGTCGATCCACTCTTCGATGTCGATCTCAACGGCAAGGCGATCGGTGCGGTTGACGACTACCTCATTGCCTTCCCCGACAAGATCGGACGGCTGGAGCGGGAACTCGGCCTCGACCCGGGGACGGGATATTTCAATGCCGGGGTCTTTCTCATGGATTGCGCCGCGATCCGGGCCGGCGGCTTTTTCGAGATGGCGCGTTCACTGCTCAGATCAGGGCGATGCTTTGCCTCCAACGACCAGGATATTCTCAATATTGCCTTTCGCGGGACGTGGCAACGGCTGGACAACCGGTGGAATGTCCAGACCGGGATCATGCCGTATATCCGCAATGCTGTGCTCCTGCATTTCACCGGACGTCGCAAGCCGTGGCATTTTTCGGTGCAGGCTGGGCAGTCGGTCTATGCCGAGATCTATTCGAACATGCTTTCGAAAACACCGTGGTCGGGATTTGTCAGCCAGCGCAGCGGCTTCCGAAAGGCTGCCGACTATCTCCTGGCGCTCGGCAAGCGCGCCGGCGCGATGAACCGCTCCCAACAACTGAAGGCACATTTTGGCGCGAACGAGGTCCCTAGGGCTGAAAGGAACCCCGGATCCGAAAATTCGGGAAGCCACGTTTTTCACACGCAGGGCGCCGATGCCTGGCGCGCATTCTTCAATCGCTATTCGCACATTGTTCTGGTCGCCAATAGCGAGGCGCTCGATCCGCAGTCGATGCGGACGGAGTTTCCCAGCGATGCGTTGTTCGTCTTCTTCAACAAGGTCTACAAGGTTCTCGACGACAGTTTCCCCGGGCATGCCATCCTTGTGGCGCGCAGCGGCATGATGGGCGCCAATATCGTCCATCGGCGGGAGGTGGACGAGGTCTTAAAATTCTTCTCTTCGGACAAGTTCCTCGGCGTTCTGAATATCCGTACAGCACCTGAAGAGCGCTTCAGTCCCGTCGCCGCATTCAACGGTGCGACAGTCATGTACAGTGATCTCGAGACGCTGATGTCGGGGC
Organism: Rhizobium sp. CF142; assembly: GCF_000281145.1. Taxonomy (NCBI): domain Bacteria; kingdom Pseudomonadati; phylum Pseudomonadota; class Alphaproteobacteria; order Hyphomicrobiales; family Rhizobiaceae; genus Rhizobium; species Rhizobium sp. CF142. The sequence goes on from NZ_AJWE01000089.1 coordinate 113,790, forward strand.
ACTATCCGCCGGACAAGATCCCGACGAGCGGCTTTGCGCTGGTTGTGTGGATGCGCGAGCTTGAGCTGACACCAAAGATCGTGCTCGCCGGATTTTCCGGAAAACGAAGTGCGCGCTGGAAGGTCTTCGACGTTCATGACTGGACATTCGAGCGGATTTATTTCGGGCTTCTGGCGCGAAGAGGTATCATCACCAGCGCCGAACATGCCGGGCCGTCACGCTTCGATCTTCTGACCCGGCAATTTCCGGATGCGAAAAACGAGGAGATCCAGACGGCGATCAACGACGCACTTTCGACGCGCCTCGATCATGCGCTGACCCTCATCGACGGCCTGATGTCGCTAACCAAATGGCAGCGGGCGCTCGATCAGGCCTTCCGCAAGGCGCGGCCAAAGACCCGCAAGCAGCACGCGCTCGACCGCCAGAAGAAGCAAGCTTCCTGAATGCAATCACCGATCTGTGCCAAGGAGAAATTGATATGACCGATATCGTCAACATCTATGTTGGTTTTGATTCAAAGGAAGTTGTCGCCCATCACGTGCTGTCGCAGAGCATTCTGGAAAAATCGAGCGTGCCGGTGAGAATCACGCCGATCTACCTGCGCAATATCGAAAATACGTTTACGCGTGAACGCAACGCCCTGCAGTCGACCGAGTTCTCCTTCTCGCGCTTCCTGACGCCCCATCTCAGTCAGTATGAGGGATGGAGCCTGTTCATGGATTGCGATATGCTTGCGCGGACGGATATTGCCGAGCTCTGGGCGCTGCGCGATGAGCGCTATTCCGTCATGTGCGTGAAGCACGATTACCAGCCGAAGACCGAAACGAAGTTTCTTGGCCAGGTGCAGACGAAATATGAAAAGAAGAATTGGTCGAGCCTGATCCTCTTCAACAACGCGAAATGCAGGGCGCTGACGCCTGATTATGTCAACACAGCAACCGGGCTGCAGTTGCACCAGTTCAAGTGGCTCGACGGCGACGATCTGATCGGCGAGCTGCCCATCACCTGGAACTATCTCGTCAACGAATATGACAAGCGCGATGACGCGAAGATCGTGCATTTCACAGATGGCGGACCCTATTTCGACGAATACAGGAACGACGATTACGCCGAGGAATGGTTCGCGACACGCGAGCGCATGCTACACGTCCAGCAGCGTGGCTGACCGGCAGGCCAGGCGGATGGGGCGCTTACCGAAGGCCCAGCCTCGAAAAATGGAGTAACTTCGGGGTGGGTAGGCCTAGTGACCTTGCCCCCAAGTTTTATCCAGTTTTGTGTTCTCTCCAGCGGCCTGCCTAACGGAATGTCCTCCGACTTTCGTCTGAAATACCCATGGCGTGAGACCTGGCCTGGAGAAGGCAAACAGGATTTCGCGGGCCAAGACGGCGGGACATCGTCGCTCGAATTCAGCTCGACACTACGACCAGCGGCAAAAGTAACTGGTGGCGCCGGAACGGCGGATTTGCGTTCTAGGTCCGGCATAGGGCCATGCCGCAGCAAGGCTGGGCTGAGACCGCGTGAGGCTTCCCGAGCGGCCGAGGATCATTACGACAAGCTGAAGGAACTTCACGGTCGATGACGGCCGTCAACGGCGATAGGAGGGCGCACCATACTTCAGGTACCGAAGCCATTGCTGCGTTGCGCACGAAATTTGGAGACGTGCCGTATCACCTTTGATGATGCATCGACCGTACCACAGCAGCCTTACGATGCAAGGTTGTACCTTGTAAATTTTTCGTGGAGGATGCGTGGCGACATATACGCAGCGGGCGTGGAGGTTCAATCGTGAACGATGGAAACCCCTTTATTGAAGTCTTGCTGGATGGCTTGGTAGCCGTCGTTATCTTCCTCAGTGCGGCAACCGTAATCGCGATGGCGGCAGCATTTGCCTCTCTCATCAGTCATGTTGCTGGAATTGTGCACGAGCCAGGCGCGACAGGCTCGCTGTTCGCAACATCTGGCATTCTTTTACTGTCAACTATCTTGTCGGTTCTCGCCTCAATAGCGGCTCAACGTCTCAGCTTCGGCTGATGCCGGCTGAAAAGCCGGGAATGTTACCCAAGCCGAGTTGGGCCAGCGGATCGGCCAGCGCCAGACGTGCGTTTCAAAATTTCAGCTGGGTAGAAGGCGCCTCGACGCAGCAGAGTTCGAAAAGGTCATCAGAGCAATCGGCGCCGATCCGTACTCCATAATGAAATCAGCTGAGTCTGACTAGAGTAATGGACACCTTGAAGGGGTACGAACCAACGGCTTCAGCGTTCAAACCACCAATTCGTATTTACTTCCCTTTCAGTCGCTGTTCCTGGATTCTTGCCGCCTGCTCGCGAAGGTTCTGGAATTCGCAAAAAGATCCAACGTGGATGCCGTCCGGCTCCACGGAAATGTTTCCCCGCATGCTCTCATAGTAGTCGTTATCGGGCTCTTAGCACTCCCGTCCATGACATGGTGGGCTCTTCCCTATTGTGCGATCGCTTAAGCGGACACGTATGATCAGGATCATGCGCCGTTGGAACTGTGAGGCGGTTCCTCGGCCCACTGCGAGAATGTCGCCGCCTGGCCGAAATCCTGTCCTTCTGCGTTCCGGAGCTGCCAGACTATTCCGTCTTCCATCCAGAAACGGCTCCCCGACTTCGTGACCCGCAAGCCACGATAGCCGGCCATAAACCCGTTTCGTGCCACCGCATCGAGCACGGCCTGACGCTCTGACCGCTCGCTTGGGCCAGCGGACAACCGGGATTGCAGCTTTACGAACTCGCTCCAGCTATACCCGAACCGCCTCTGTGCTGCGCCATTGGCATAGACAAAGACGGGATCGGGCGCGGTATTGTGTGCAAGGACCACAAATGGAGCATCGCCGTAGAGCCACTCAGGCCCCCGATCCCTCGGGAGAAGGTCTCGACCGACAAGGCGCCGGAAGCTCCCAGTGAGAAGTTCAAAGAATTCGGGATCGTTCGGGTTCAATTCGCCGTTCAACTGCATCTCGTTTCCTTCTCCAGTGCGGCCGCTTCACGAGCCTGTTCCGATCTAGTCACGGGATATGGCATCGGTGCGGCAATCCGCACCGATGGGAAGAGCTTAACTCGGCAGGAGATAGTTCTTGCGGATATAGGATGGATTGAAGCCTGCCTTCGTCAGGTTGGCGAAGGAGATGTTCGGTTGACCGTCCTGAGGTTCGGCCGTCTCCACAGCGAAGAGAGAAACACCCTGCGCGAGACCCTTGTTCAATCGAGCATTGATTAGCGCCTTTTGCGCGCCGCGGTTCCGGTACTCAGCATGTGTCGTTCCGCCTCCCAGCCAGGCGCATCCGTCCTCGATGAACATCGCGCCGGTTCCGATCGCCGTTCCCTCCAATTCCGCAATCAAGCAGGCCCAGCCTTTCTTGCCGACCAGGCATGACCACAACGGCTCGAGCTCCGTCGGAAAACCAAAACCTGCGCACATCAGCCTGCCGAAAATCGGCGCGTCATCGATAGCGGCCAAGCGCGTCCGCACAGGTCCTTCGATTGCAAGCGGAGCGGATGGGGCAGGCCGCGTGAGTTTCATCCAGGCACCGTTTTCGACCAGTCCCTGATCCAGTATCCAGCCACGCAGCTCGTTGGCGGCAGAGGTTTCGCGGATCTGGACATGCCGCCTGCCTGTTTTGGTCTTCATCCATTCGAATGCGAGATTGAGTTCGTCTCTGTCATTCAAAGCAAAAATGCGATTGAGCCCAATGGCAGGAGCCGTGGGCAGCGAAATGGCGCAGCCGTTGCCCACCGGCATGCAGGTAAACCCGACGCTGTCTTTAAAGGGCTGGGGCGTGATCCTGGCCATATCAATGAAAGCCTTGGCCTCGATCATCTCTTCCCAGGAAATTCTATCGCTTGAAATGCTCAATTTATTTCCTCTTTTAAATGACGGTCACCGAGGGCCGCTGTGCAAGCCCTGGCGGATTTTCCTGTCCCTTTTCAGGAACAGTATCGCGAGCGTCGAGATAACCTGCATCGCACTCACGAATAAAGTGTATGGCTGGTTAAAAGAGATTAAGGGTAGCCATCGAGAGCGTAGATAGGCTGTCAATTGCGCCGCAAACAGTTGCGCAATCGTTGTCCGTCAGAAATAGATCGACATGACCAGATCCTGGTCGAAATCACCAAACCCCTTGCCGAAGAGGTTCATACCACCTGGATTGTCGGCCTTTTCGTCGATGCCGATGCGAAAGCGGATCGAATGGTGATCGGCTATGCGCAGCGAGGCGATGGTCTGGGTCGAAACCATCGCGCCATCGATCCAGGTGCCGGTCTCGTCGATCGTCCACGTCTTGAGCTTGCCGTATTGCGAGCCGGACAGCTTCCACCAGGAGGGCGAATACATGCCGCGGCGGTCGCCGAAATCGCCGGGCGAGGTCCAGTGCCCGGCCTTTATGCCATTCACCCAGATCGAAATGTCGGAAGGCCAGTTGGCATTCGTGGCCGGCGTCTCGGAGCTCAGTTCGGCCGAGAATTCCACCTTGCGGATCTTCTTGCCGGAGACCTTGGCGTTGTTGGGAAACTTGTATTCGACATAACCGCGGGTAAACCAGAGCAATGCCGCCTGCATGCGCTGCGGATCGAGGAAGACCTCCTGCACGTCGAGCATGCCGATGACGTTGTTGACCGAACAGAGCCCGCAAGGCGCTCCCACGTCGAATTCGGTGAAGAGGCCGATCGGCATGCTGACGGTGACCACATCCTCGCTCGCCTTGGTGCCGTTGGTATCGAAGCGGATCAGGATTTCATCGTAGATGCTGGAGCAGACCTTCTGATTTCCCTTCGTCGCCTTCATCGTCTGGGTCTGGATGAGGCCGGCCTGCTCGAGCGACTTCAGATTGGTTGCCGTCGTCGATTGCGGCAAGCGCATCTGCGCTGCAATGTCGTTGACATTCAGCGGCCCCTTCTGGCGCAGCAGGTTGAGGATTTCGATACGCGTCGGAGAGCCGAGAGCCTGGACGACATCAACGTCCCTCATCGGATCAACCGTTAGAAGTTTCGTCTCCATGCTTTAATACTGGTTCTCCAGTCTTTCTTGCTCGTTTCAGCTGATATCACGGCGTCATGTCCCATGTCGCCGCTCTTTTTCGTGGGCGCCGGTCCGCGCCTCGGGAGAGCTCTCGCGGACCGGCAGGGCCTTCTCACCTCGGCCCGGAAAAGTCTCTCATGCGCCTACCCCTTGATGCCTGATGACAGCATCAGGGCCTGCGTTACGCGTTTCTGGAACAGCAAGTAGGCGACGGCGACCGGCATGGCGGCCAGGATGGCAACCGCCATATCGCGTGCATATTTGACGCCGAACGCATCTCTCGTCTGGGTAATGCCGACCGTGATCGTCATCATGTCGTCGGAGTTGGTCACGAGGAACGGCCAGAGGAAGGCATTCCACGCCATGATGTAGGTGATGATGGCAAGTGCTGTGGTAATCCCCCAGTTCAGCGGCAGATAGAGCTTGAACAGGATCTGGAATTCGCCGCAGCCATCGAGTTTTGCCGCCTCGCGCAGTTCCTTCGGCACGGAATCGAAGAACTGTTTGTAGACGATGACGACCACGGGAACGATCAGCTGCGGCAGGATGATGCCGCCCCAGGTATTGATCAGGTTCAGCTTGTGCATCAGCACGAACTGCGAAATGACGAGCGCCTGCGAAGGCACCATGAAGCTCGCCAGGATGATGCCGTAGAGAAGCTTGCGGCCGGGAAAGACGATCTGCGACAGCGCATAGGCGCACATGACGCTGATGAAGATGACGACGACGGTCACGCCCACCGAGGTGACGATGGAATTCAAATACCACGTCGAAAGCTTCGTCTCGAAGAGTGCGTAGTAATAGGCCGAGAAATTGAAGACGTCAGGGAAAAGGGTTGTCTTGTTGACCACATCCTGTTCCGGCTTGATGGACGTCACGATCGCCCAATAGATCGGGAAAGCCCAGGTGCAGGCGATCACCAGCGTGAGGATCAGAAGCAGCGCGTTGCCGATTGTCTTGCCGGGCATCTCAGCGCTCCCTGACACGCAGGAGCTGATATTGCAGCACCGAAACGACGACGATGATGACGAACAGGATCACCGCGACGGCAGAGCCGAGACCGCCATGGTTCGATCGGAAGGCCTCGCGATAGACGAGCTGCAAGAGCACATAGGTGGAATTGAACGGTCCGCCCTCGGTCAAGAGATAGACCTGGTCGAAGATCTTGAGCTGCAGGATGAGCTGCAATGTCAGCACCAGCGCGGTCACCGGCCAGATCAGCGGCCAGGTGATGCGCTTGAAGCATTGCCATCGCGTTGCGCCATCGAGCATCGCCGCCTCGTAATAGTCGTGGGGAATGTTGCGCAAGCCGGCGATGAAGAGCAGCAGGTTGAAGCCGTTGGTCCACCAGACGGTCACGAGCGCCACCATCGGCATCGCCCAGATCGGATCACGGAAGACACTGACCCGCGAACCGGTGAAGGCTTCGATGATGAATTGCGCGATCCCGAATTGCTGGTCGAGCACCCATTTCCAGATCTGGGTGACAACGGAGACCGGAAGAATATAGGGGATGAAGAAGAGCACGAGCACCAGGCTCTGCACCCGGCCTTTCAGGCGCACGACCATCAGCGCCAGCCCGAGGCCGATCAGCGTGTTCGGGATAACCGTCAGCACGACGAAATAGCCGGTGTTCCAGACCGAAGTGTAGAAGAGCTTCTGGTGGAAGAGCTTCACATAATTGTCGAAGCCCACCCATTGCCCCTCGCCGACGAGCGGCGCGTCGGTAAAGCTCAAGGCGAACATCTTGTAGACCGGATAGGCAAAGACGGTCGCATAGGCGATCAGGAACGGCGCGATCATGACGATCGCCGTCAGCGTCTTGCGTCGCTTTTCAGTATTGACCACAGATCATCTCCCTGGACTAAGGGCCGGCCGGAGACAGGCTCCGGCCGGCATCTTCTCACTGCTGGCTCTGTAGCTCGTCGCGCATCTGTTCGATCGCATCTTCCGGATCGAGCTGACCGTTGAGGGCGGGAACCACGAAGTTCTGGGTTGCCTCGTAGATCGGGCCGGCAACGCCTGCGAGCTTGGAGACCGGGTCGAAGACGGCAGTATCGGCAAGCTTTGCATAGGTGGCGTTCGGCTGCATTTCCTTGAATTCCTTGCTGTCAGTCACCGGCTTGTAAGCGGGAATATGGCCAGCACTTGCCCAGGAGATGCTGTGCTCGTTCATCCAGGCGATGATCTGCAGCACGGCCTTCAGCTTTTCAGGCGTGATCGGCTTGCTCTCGCTGTTTGGAACGGCGAAGGAATGCGAATCCGCCCAGGTGGCCTGCGTGCCCAACAGGTTCGGGATTTCGACAGCCCCCCATTCGAAGCCGAGCTCACCCTTCTTTGCGAGGTCGGTCATCGTCGGTACTTCCCAGACGCCGTTGACGTGCATCGCAGCCTTGCCCGAGGTGAAGAGCGCGATCGAGGCTTCATAGGAAATCAGCTTCGGCGAATAGCCTGAGGAGACCCAGTTCGCCATGGTCTTCAGCGCCTTTACTCCGGCATCGCCGGGCAGGATCTGGTCACCGTCGATAAACTTGGCGCCCTGCTGAGAGAGCAGCGTATAGAAGACGCGCCACATGGAGCCGCCTTCATCCGTGTGCAGCGACAGCGGATATTCCACCTTGCCCGCCGCCTTGATCTTGTCGAGCGCAGCATTGAAATTGTCGAGACCGTCTAGACCCTTCGGCAGGCCGTCGTCGCCGAGCAGGCCGGCTTCCTTCAGGATGTTCTTGTTGTAATAGAGAACGATCGAGTGGACGTCGAAGGGAATGCCGTAGACCTTGTTGTCGAAGGTCGCCTGCTTCCAGGCCGCATCGACATAGTTTTCCTTCTTGATGCCGGCGGAAGCCAGTTCCTCATCGGTGAAGGGACGAAGGATGCCGGTCGGAACAGCCAGCGGATAGCGGGACATGTGATAGGTCATGATGTCAGGCTGCTGGCCGACGGCAGCAGACGTTTGCACCTTGGTGTAGAAGGGCACGCCCCATTCGAGCGTCGTGGCATTGATCTTGATGTCGGGATGAGTGTCGTTGAATTCCTTGATGAGCGCCTTCATGCGCACGCCGTCGCCGCCGCTTAAGAAATCCCACCAGGTAATGTCCGTCTGCGCGAATGCGGCTGCCGAGGGCAGCAATGCGATGGCCGCCGAGACGGCAAGTTTCAAGAGCTTTCTCACGTTTGTTCCTCCTCTAAAGCATGGGTTAAGGTCTCCCCGGTGCACGGGGCGGCTCTTGTCGTGGGCCTCCTCCAAAGGCGCGCGATTAGATCTCGTGTATTCCTTTCCGGTCTCCGGATCCGATCCGGATTCCTTTCAATCAGCTGAGCCTTCTGCCTTCGGCGTCGAAAGCCAGCATCTCAGGCACTCTCAGAGAGAGGCTGATCTTCTCCTTCGGCTGAGGCCGGCTTTCGCGGCACTCGACCGTCATTTCCGCATTGCTTGCGGTCATCACATGAAGATATCCGGTGCCGCCAAGCTCTTCGGTAAACTCGGCGGTGACAGGCAGCGTCAGGCCTCCATCGCCAGCGCCAAGCCCGATATGCTCGGGCCGGACGCCGATATTGATGGCAGCGCCTTCGGCGACCGGCGTACGTGTCGGCAGCTCGAAAGCCTGGCCCGGAGCGTCATCGAGCTCGACGCGGGCAGAGCCCTGTCCGGCGCCGATGACCTTGGCCTTCAGGAAGTTCATGCCCGGCGATCCGATGAAGCCGGCAACGAACATGTTCTGCGGATCGCGATAGAGCTCCAGGGGTGCGCCGACCTGCTGGACGATGCCCTCCTTCAAGACGACGATCTTGTCGGCAAGCGTCATCGCCTCGACCTGGTCATGAGTGACGTAGACCATGGTTGCTCCGATCTGCCGGTGCAGGCGGGCGATCTCCATGCGCATTTTCACGCGCAATTCGGCATCGAGATTGGACAGCGGCTCGTCGAACAGGAAGACGCGCGGCTCGCGTACGATGGCACGGCCGATCGCCACGCGCTGGCGCTGGCCGCCGGAAAGCTGGCTCGGCTTATGCTGGAGATAATCGCCAAGACGAAGGATATCGGCGGCAGCCTTCACCTTCTCTTGAATCTCCGCCTTCGGACGTTTGGCGATCGACAGGCTGAAGGCCATGTTTTCGAAGACGGAAAGATGCGGATAGAGCGCGTAGGACTGGAAGACCATGGCGACGCCGCGCTTCGATGCTTCCTTGTACGTGACATCTTCATTTTCGATGCTGATCTGCCCGCTACTCGTTTCCTCGAGCCCCGCAATCATCCTCAGCAGCGTCGATTTTCCGCAGCCGGAAGGGCCGACGAAAACGGCAAACTCACCCTGCTCGATCTCGATATCGACGCCGTGGATGACTGCGAAGGACCCGAACGACTTCCTGACCTCAGTCAGTTTTATCCCAGACATATATCCTCCCGATGGGCACTCCAGACGGGGCAGCCTCCTCCGCTGCCCCGATGGCAATCAGCTCACGCCGAGGCGACGGACAGCAGGATGAAGTGATAGGATTTCGCCGGCAGCGATCCGGTGAGTCTGCCCTCATCGGTGACCTGGAGGCCGTATCCTGCCTTCGGCACGATGCGGTTTTGATCCTCGACGGAGTTGCGCGCCTTCAGGTCGTCGCCCGCCATCGTGTGATGCTGGACGATCTTGGCGCCCTTGAAGCCCTGCAGGGCGACATCGAGATCGATCGCCTCATCGAGGCTGCGGTTGACCGCAAAGAGCGCGATGCCCTTGCCATCCTCCTGCAGCACGGCTGAAAGATCGAGATAGGGAACGTCCTGCGCCACGTCGCAATCATAGGTCGGGCCGGAGGCCGAGACCGTCAGCGCCGTGCCGCGGCCATACTTCGATGCGAACTGCAGCGGATAGTAGATCGACTGGCGCCAGGCCGGGCCCCCGGCCTTCGTCAGGATCGGGGCGATGACGTTGACGAGCTGCGCCATGCAGGCAATCTTGACGCGGTCGGAGCGGCGGATGAAGACGTTGATCAGCGAGGCGACGAAGATCGCATCCTCGAGATTGTAAAGCTCTTCGAGCAGCGGCGGTGCTTCCGGCCAGTCCCAGTTCTTGTAGCGCTGATCGTCTTCCTTGCGATCGTGATACCAGACGTTCCATTCGTCGAAGCAGATCTTCACGTCACGCTTGGAGCGCTTCTTCGCCTTTATGTAATCGATGACGCCGCCGATCGTGACGATGTAGCGGTCGAGTTCGATCGCCTTGGCATAGTAGTTCAGCGTGTCGTTTTCCTCGTTGCCGAAATATTTGTGCAGCGAGATGTAATCGACGCTGTCATAGCTCGCATCGAGAACCTGTGCCTCCCATTCGGGATAGGTCTTCATCTTGTCGTTCGACGAGCCGCAGACCACGGTTTCGAGCGTCTTGTCGAAATATTTGAAGGCCTTGCTGACTTCGTTGGCAAGCAGACCATATTCCGTTGCGGTCTTGTGACCGACCTGCCAGGGGCCGTCCATCTCATTGCCGAGGCACCAGATGCGGACATTGTGCGGGTCCTTGTATCCGTGCTTGGCGCGCAGGTCGCTCCAGTAGGTGCCGCCCGGGTGGTTGCAATATTCCAGGAAATTGCGCGCGTCGTTCAGGCCGCGCGAACCGAGGTTCATGGCGAGCATCATCTCGGTCTTGGCGAGCTTCGACCAGTCGGCGAATTCGTTGACGCCCATCTGGTTGGTCTCGCGGGTCCGCCAGGCAAGATCGAGACGCGTCGGACGCTGGTCGCGCGGGCCGATGCCGTCCTCCCAATGATAGGCCGAAACGAAATTGCCGCCCGGATAGCGGACGATCGGCATATCGAGATCGCGCACCATATCAAGAACGTCGGTACGGAATCCGTCCTTATCAGCTTTTTCGTGACCCGGCTCATAAATGCCGGTGTAAACGGCACGGCCCATATGCTCCAAGAAGGAGCCATAGACGCGCTTGTCGACGGTCGAGATGGTAAATTCCCTGTTCAGGGTCGCTTTAGCCCGCATTGATGTTCCTCGTTTATTGAATTTGATTTTTGAGCAAGCTATTCTGAGAAGTTTTTTTAATCAAGTATTTTGTTTAATATCCAAAAATCAGTTTTAGTATGACGAAAGATCAAAGGAATCTGTGAGAAACCAGGCGTTTCGGGCCCAATCGTTGGTCTCCGCCGGGTCGTTAAAGCCGCGATTAACCAACCGGCCTCTGGCGCGGGAACAAATTCTGCTCCGCAACGTTTTGGCGCTCGCGACAGGAGGAGGAAAAACAGATGCCAAATGCAAAATGGAGCGAGCCGGTCGAAATCGAGTTCGACAATGCCGGATCCCGGACCGTCAGAGGCCCGTTCGACGCACTCATCTATCTCCACGACATGTGGCCGCGGCGCACGGGAGCGAAATTCGTCAGGGCAAGCAATGCCTGCAAAGGCGCCGTCGAGGGACGCGTTAGCCTGGAAACGGCAAGGGAAGATTTTCTCGCGGCGGCAGCAGAAGCAAGACTAACCACACACTGAGCCCGAGGGGTGGACGCGCACATGCCGCGTCCACCCATATTTCTGAGGAAGGAGACCGCATGCGCGCCTTACTGATATCGTTACTGACCTTGGTCGTGACCGCCATTTGGACAGGCCCTGCCCTATCTGCCGACATGATCCAAGGTTATGAACGAGCCCATGTCGCCAAGCATCGACCGAAGCCGGTCATTCGTGCACGCTACGTGCAGCGCCGGCATCTCGATTGCACGGATATGACTGTCGAATACCGCTACATTCCGCGTACGGATTTCGTGACGGTGTGCCATCGCATCTGAGGCCTGCCAGACCGGCCAATGTCAGATCGGATAGTGGCCGGGCTGCGATGCCACCGTCATCCACCTGAGGTCGGTGAATTCGTTGATGCCGGCTTTGCCGCCAAAGCGGCCATAACCGGAGGCTTTCACGCCGCCGAAGGGCATTTGCGCCTCGTCATGCACGGTCGGGCCGTTCACATGGCAGATGCCGCTTTCAATCCGTCTTGCGACCTCCATGGCGCGGGCCGCATCCTTTCCGAAGACGGCAGCGGACAGGCCATATTCCGTATCATTGGCAACGCGGACCGCCTCATCGATACCGCGCACGCGCACCATGCAGGCAACCGGACCGAAGCTTTCCTCTCCATAGATCCGCATCGATGGCGTCACGTGGTCAAGCACCGTGGCGTCCATCAGGGTCCCGATGGCACGGCCTCCGGCAAGCAGGCGGGCGCCCTTGGACACCGCATCCTCGATCAAGCCGTTGACGCGTTCAACCGCATCGAGGCCGATCATCGAGCCGAGCGGCGAATTGCTCTGGCGCGGATCGCCGGCAACAAGCGTCGAGGCCTTGCGGGCGAACTGATCGGCAAACTCGTCGGCCACCGCCTCGTCGATGACGATCCTTTCGGTCGACATGCAGATCTGCCCCTGGTTCATGAAGGCACCGAAGGCAGCGGCTTTCACGGATTCGCCAATATCGGCATCATCGAGCACGACGAAGGGCGCCTTGCCGCCAAGCTCCAGCAGCACGGGTTTCAAATGGCGGGCGGAGATTTCGGCGATGATCCGGCCGACGCGGGTCGAACCGGTGAAATTGACACGGCGCACCGCCGGGTGGGCAATTAGCTTTTCGACGATGGATGCAGCATCGGCGGGCGCATTGGTGAGCACATTGACGACACCGTCGCCGAGGCCCGCCTCCCGCAAAGTCTCGCCGATCAGATGATGCGTCTTCGGGCAAAGCTCGGACGCCTTGAGGACGACAGTGTTGCCGCAGGCAAGCGGCAGGGCGACAGCGCGCACGCCGAGAATGACGGGCGCGTTCCAGGGTGCAATGCCAAGGACGACACCGGCCGGCTGGCGCACGGCCATCGCCAACAGGCCGGGCTTGTCCGACGGGATCACTTCGCCGGTGATCTGGGTACACATGGCAGCGGCTTCACGCAGCATATTGGCGGCGAGATAGACGTTGAAGCCCGCCCAGGCGGCTGTTGCGCCCGTTTCCTCGGCCATGGCGGCGATGAATTCGCCGGTGCGGGAATCCAAGAGGTCGGCTGCCTTCGAAAGGCGCTTGCGCCGTTCTGTCGGCGCCAACGCCGACCAGGCCGGAAAGGCCGCGGCAGCAGCTGCAACCGCTGCATGCGCATCTTCCAGCGTTCCCGCGGCCGCCTTCGTCGCAATCTGACCGGTAATCGGGTTCAGCCGCTCGAAAGTGGCACCATTCGAAGCCGGCATGGCACGGCCGCCAATGAGAAGCATCAGGTCAACCATCTCGTTCTCTTTCAGATATGCGCCTGATTTCCCTCCCAAAGGGCTGGCGCGATGATGTCTGCTGGTTTCCGGCACCCGCCGGGGCTCATGCAAATCCCACGGTCACACCGGGAGATCGACGTCTTTCATTGGAAGATCCTCACCCATATCGCCTGAATTCAGGCGCTCCTCAGGATCCAGTAGGAACCAATCCATCGGTGAAATGAATGGATTTTCCTGGCAGTTTATTGTACTTTTCCGCAAATTTTTCAGGTTCCCGCTCGGCATGTGATTGCCTGGCCGGTTGCGCGCCCGGAGTGCATGATGGCGGAAAAGTTGCTCGATATGCCGGCCTTGTCGGTCAGTGCATCGATGATTTCCGCCGGCCTCGGCAGCCAGACCTGGAGCCTTGACGCCCACGGCAGCCGTCCCGTCTATCAGGCCTTTTTCGTCTCGCGGGGCAGAGCGAGCCTGTTCATCGATGGACAGGCGGGGCTTACGCTTTCGGCACCTGCGGCACTTTGGCTGCCGCGACGGATTTCGGGGGCTTTCGTTCTTGCCGCCGGCAGCGAGGGGGCGATGCTCTCGGCAGCTGATGACTTTGTCCACAGGACGGTCGGCGACAGCGCGGCCGCCGTGCAGTTGCACGACATGATCGAGCGCGTTGTCGTGGCTCAAAACGAAAATCTGGCGAGACATGCGGGCGATATCAGCCGTGCCTTCGAGGTCATGACGCAAGAGGCACGGGACCACGGACCCGGCGGAACAGCGCTTGTCGGCGCCTATTTTTCCGTGCTGCTCCTGCTGATATGGCGGGCTTCAGGGGCATCGGCGCCGACGAAGACGTCAGGCACCGGGGCGACCACCTTGCAGCGGTTCAGGCAGATCGTCGAATTGCGTTTCCGCGAACAGCCGGCGATCACCGATATCGCCCGCGCCATGGGCATCACCTATGACCACCTGCATCGGGCCTGCATTTCCGGCACCGGACGAAGCCCGATGGAACTGATCCATGAAAGGTTAGTCGCCGAAGCAAAGCTGCGGCTTGGACAATCGGAGCAATCCGTCGAGCAGATCGGCTTCGGACTCGGCTTTCGCGATCCGGGCTATTTCAGCCGCTTCTTCAAGAGCCGTGTCGGCGAACCGCCCGGCGCCTACCGGCGCAAGATCGCCGCGCAGTCGCAGAACGGCCTCGCCCCATCCTTTGCCGCCTGGCCGTGAGGCACTGGCGATTGAGGAGACGGCCGTTCAGAATGTCCGCAACTCACGCGTCAGCCCCTGAAGCTGCTTGAAGCCCTCGTAACGCTTTGCGTGAAGATCAGCGATCGCGCCTTGTGCCGGCTTGTAGGTCTCTTCCGCGGCCGAGAGTTTCGTCATTGCTTCACGCATATCGCTAAACAGCCCGCCGGCAACGACACCGAGGATCGCAGCACCCAGCAGGACGGGTTCCTCCGCCTTCGTCGCGATTACCGGCTTGCCGCTCGCATCGGCAAGCATCTGACGGACGAAATCGTGCTGGCCAGCACCCCCACTGATGACGATGTTCTCGATGGTGACGCCGGCGTCAGCCTGCGTGTCGATGATTTGTCTCAGGCCATAGCCGATGCCGCAGAGGCCTGCGACATAGAGCGAGACCAGACTGTCGAGACCCCTCTCCATGTCGAGACCGGCAATCACGGCGCGGGCGTGCGGATCGGCGAAGGGCGCGCGATTGCCGAGGAATTCGGGAACGACATGCAGGCCTGCGACGAGTTTGACGGCATTCGAAGAGTGCCCTGTCTTTTGCGCAGCCATGTCCGCCAGAAGGACCGGCAGTGGAACGCCGTTGCGCTTCGCCAACTCCTTTGCCTCGCCGGCGGCGGGATGGAAGGACAAGAGCTGATCGATCGCCGCACCTGCAGCACTCTGGCCACCCTCGTTCAACCACATGCCCGGCACCATGGCCGAATAATAGGGACCCCAGACGCCCGGCACGAAGGCCGGTTCGACGGTTGATGTCATGGTGCAGGACGACGTGCCGAAAACATAGCCGAGATTGGCCTGTGGACCGGCGCCGATACCAACGGTTCCGATGCCGCCAGCATGGGCATCGATCAGCCCCGCGGCGACAGCCGTTCCCGGAACGAGGCCGAATTCACCGGCGGCGGCCGCTGTCAGGCCCTGACCGAGCGGCGAGCCGGGCTCGACGATCGACTGGCCGATGCGGGCAAAACCTTCGTCGGCCAAGACGCCGAGACCGATCTGATGAAAGTAGGTCGCATCCCAGCGCTTTTCATGGGCAAGATAGGTCCATTTGCAGGTGACCGTGCAGGTGGAACGCGCAAGACCGCCGGTCGCCCGCCATGTCAGGAAATCCGCCAAATCGAAGAATTGCCAGGCGGCATCGAAGACCTGCGGCCGCCTTTCCTTCAGCCAGAGCAGCTTCGGCGTTTCCATCTCGGGTGAGATACGACCACCGACATAGCGCAGCACCTCGTGGCCGAGCGCGTTGATACGCTCCGCCTGCGGGACGGCGCGATGGTCCATCCAGACGATGATATCCCGGTTCGGGTCTTCCGAGGGACCGACAGGCAGCGGCCGGCCGGCCTCGCCGAGCACGACGAGCGAACAGGTGGCGTCAAAACCCAGGCCCACGACCGAAGCCGGATCGATACCGCTTGCGGCAACGACCTCGCGCACGCAAGCGCAGACGGCCGTCCAGATTTCCGTACTCGACTGTTCGACGATGGAGCCGGCTTCATAAAACAGCGTGATATCCCGCTTGGCGGATGCGAGCATCAGGCCATCGAGGTTGAAGAGGCCGGCGCGGGCGCTGCCGGTGCCGACATCGACGCCGATGACATGTTTGGCACCCGCTGATGGCGTGTGTGAAGTGTCGCTCATGATCTCTCGTTCAAATCGGCAGTATCAGGGTTCCAGAGCATTTCCATCTTTCCTCGAATCGCGGAAACGCTCTATTTCTTTGTTTTCAGGCGATTGCGGACGCAAGACGGCTACGCATTCTTGCTGGAATTGCTCTAGAGCAATCCGCAACCGGACCTGTCAACCTCAGAGGTCGACGCTGTTCGGCAGGATCACCAGATCGCGGACAGTGACGTTGCGCGGCCGTGACAGCATGAAGAGCACGGCATCGGCCACTTCCTTCGGCTGCATCAGGCTGCCATTGGCCAGCGCCTCTTCCATCTTGGCTTTCGGCCAGTCATCCAGGAGCGCGGTGACAACCGGTCCGGGCAGCACTGCGCCGACGCGCACGCCATGCTGGGCGACCTGGCGGCGGGTCGAGTGGACGAAGGCCTGAACGGCAAATTTCGAGGCCGTATAGATCGGCTCCCAGACGACGGGCACGACGCCGGCGATCGAACTCGTAAACAGGATATCCCCGGACTTCTGAGCGATCATATGCGGCAGCACCGCATGGACCGAGCGGAAGGCCGCATTGATGTTGAGGTTCAGCATGCGGTCCCAGGCATCCGGGTCGCCGTCGGCGACAGGGCCGCCAATATAGGCGCCGGCATTGGCGTGGAAGATATCGAGCCGGCCGGCCAATTCCAGAATGCGCGGCAGCATGCCGGAGACCTGCGGGCCATCGAGAAGATCGGCGACAAGCGGCAGGGCGCCCTCGCCGATCTCCTTGCAGAGGGCCTCGAGCCTGTCCTTGGCACGATCGACGAGCACGACGGTTGCGCCTTCGGCATGGAGAGTGCGGGCGCATTCCAGCCCGATGCCCGACGCCGCACCGGTGATGGCGGCAACCTTGCCCTTCATGAGATCAGTCATGCAAATACTCCTTGAGAATACGGGTCAGGCGCGGCCATGGCTGACACGGGACCGGCGGGCAAGCGAATCGACGATGACGGCGATGGCGAGAACAGCACCGGTGATCATGTAGCGCAGCGACGAGCTGAGATTGAGCAGCGTAAGCCCATTGGAAATCGCCTGGATGACGATGATGCCGAGGAGAGCCGAATAGGCGCTGCCACGGCCACCGAACAGGCTGGTACCGCCGATGACCGCCGCCGCAATGGCATTGAGGTTCACGTCGCCGGTGCCGGCCTGCTGGCTGGAGGAGGCAAGCCGTGAGGCCGAGAGAATGCCGCCGATGGTGGCAAGCGTCGAGCAGAGCACGAAGGCGCTGAGATAGATGCGGCGCACATTGATGCCGGCGCGACGCGCCGCCTCGCGATTGCCGCCGACGGCAAACATGGAGCGTCCCCATTTGGTGCGCGTCAGCGCATAATTTAGGACAACGGCGATTGCGACGAAAAGGCCGAACATCCACGGCACGCCACGGCCGAGATTGAGATAGTAGACGGCAAATTCGAGAGCGGCCGTCAGCACGATCGCCTTGATGGCGAGTGCACCGACTGGTGGCGAGGAGAGGTTGGAGGCCTGCCGCTGGCGGCGCTTGCGCATTTCGTTGACGACAAGGGTAACACCCGGCAACAGGGCCAGCAGATAGGAAAGCCAATCGGGCATGACGAGGATCTGGCCGAAACGGACGAGCGGCGAGGCATAGGGCAGATTGATGCTGCCTGTCGGCCCGAGAATATAAAGCTGCATGCCGAGAAGCGCGAGCAGGCCCGCAAGCGTCGCAACGAAGCTTGGCATCCCGAGCCTGTTATAGAGCACCGCGTAGAGCGCACCGACGACGATGCCGGCGGCAATCGCAACCAGGATCGCCAGCGGGATCGGCCAGCCCATATTGACCCAGAGCACGCCGAGAATGGCGGAGGAAAGGCCGCTCATCGAGCCGACAGAAAGGTCGATTTCGCCGAGCATCAGCACGCAGACGATGCCGAGCGAGATCACCCCGACGGTGGCGCAGTCGAACAGCAGGTTGACGAGGTTGTTCGGCGCCAGAAACACCGGATTGAGCAGCGAGAAGACCGTGGAGATGACGATCAGGCCGACGAAGACCGGCAGCATGCCAAGATCGCCCGAGCGTACGCGGTCGAAGAAGGCCTTGATCATGCCCGTAATGTTGTCGTCGTGGCGCACGCGCTCGTCGCTTCGGTCAAGCGCAGCCGGCTGGCGGATAGTCTCTGACATCTTCTGGCTCATGCGGGCCTCCCGCTGGTTTCGTGCGCAGCACCGGTCTTGCGCTCGATCCGCCGGGAGACGGCGTTTTCGGTGGCGCCTGTAATCGCGGCAACGAGTTCCTGGTTGGATGAATCGGGCGTGAAGACGCCATTGTTGCGCCCGAGGCGCAACACGACAATGCGGTCTGCCACGGCGCGCACGTCTTCCATATTGTGGCTGATGATGATGACGCCGAGGCCACGTTCGCGCACACGCTCGATCAGGTTCAGCACTTCCGCGGTCTGGGCGACACCGAGAGCCGCCGTCGGCTCGTCGAGCATGATGATCTTCGGATCGAGCAGCAGCGAGCGGGCGATGGCAACCGTCTGGCGCTGGCCGCCTGAAAGCGAGGCAATCGGCTCGCGTACCGAGGGGATACGGGCGGCAAGTTCTCTGAGCAACGTCCAGGCACGCACCTCCATGGCAACCTCATCGAGGCTCCAGGGGGACATTTCATGGCCGAGGAAGAGATTGGCGACGACGTCGAGATTCTCACAGAGCGCCAGGTCCTGGAAGACGGTTGCAATGCCGAGCTCCAGCGCCTTGCCGGGACTATCGAGCGTGACATTGTGGCCGCAGAATTCGATCGTCCCCGACGATGGCTGATGCACGCCGGCAAGAACCTTGATCAGCGTCGACTTGCCGGCACCGTTATCGCCGACCAGCGCCACGACCTCACCGGCCTTCACATCCAGTTCGATATCGGTCAGCGCCGACACCGCGCCGAAATTCTTGGAAATATTGCTCAACCGGAGGATCGTCTGACCCTTCTCCGGCATATCCTTCACGTCCCTAGTCATGGGCAGCCCTTCTTGCCACAGGGGCATCCGGCCGCGACAAGCGCGGCCGGAGCTCACTCAAGCGCGTTTAGTTGGTAATGCCAAGCTTCTTGCAGCCTTCGGCATATTCGCCGGTGCAGATCTGCTCGGGCGTCTGGATCTTCTTGTCGAAGATTTCGGCCTTGATGTTCTCCGCCGTCACGACAGCGGGGATGAAGAGCTGAGACGGCGTATTGTAGAGCGTCGTCTTGGCCTCAGGCTTTTCACCCTTGATCATCTGCACCGCCACATTGGCAGCGGCTGGC
>NZ_AJWE01000090.1:0-72821 GCF_000281145.1 Rhizobium sp. CF142
GCATGGCGCCTGCCGTTGGCTTTTTGCCATGGCGATAGGTTTCGGGATCGGCCTCGAACTTCGCCTTGCAGCCCGCGGAGCAGAAATAGAATTTTTCGCCCTCGTGCTTCAGGAAGTGTTTCGCGTTCGAGCGGTCTACGGTCATGCCGCAGACCGGGTCCTTGGCGGTCAGATAATCCTGCGGTGCCGCCTCGAATTTCTTGCGGCAGCCATCGCTGCAGAAGTGATAGGTGTGACCTTCATAATCGAGGGAAGGTTTTCCAGCGTTCGGATCGACCGTCATGCCGCAGACGGCATCGCGCACCACCACTTCAGCCTTTTCGTCGTGGCCGCAGCCACATTGCGCACCGTCGGCATGATGGTGATGGTCGTGGCCATGCCCATGATGATCGTGGTCGTGGTGATGATCGTGCTTGTTATCCATAAACTGCGCCTTTCATGCCTTTCTGGCATCCGGACAGCTTTATGAACCTTCCAGCAACTGGAAGGTCAACGTCTTTTTTCGTCCGTGCAGATTTTTTCGAGATTGCCGTCAGGCCGGCACAATCAGAGCCGCCGGCTGGTCTCCGAGAAGCGTAGCAAGCGAGATCTTGCTTCCGGGCTCCAGCATCTTGCCGGTCAACAGATCGGCCTTGAGACCGTGCATGGGCGAGGGCACTGATATTGCCGTATCTTCCCAGAACTCCGGTCCGGCAAAGAGCACGCCGGGATCGAGCCAGCCGAACATCAGTCGCGGCACAACTGTGATGGCGAAGTTCTCCTGGTGCAGGCGGGCAAAGGCGACGACATGATCACTTCTGATGCCGTTGACGGCAACCGGGAGGTAATCGCCTTCCGTGAATAGCCGGGCGCGCTCCATCCGGAGCCTCAGGCCGATCTGGATGATGCGCTGTTTCAATGCCGCGGCCTGCAGCCGCGCGAGCGCACCGCCTTCTGCAAGCCAGCCGCTCAATGTCTCGAAATCCGGCACGCGCCTGTTATCGGGATCGACGAAACTGAAATCGAAGCCCTCTGCCCCCTGATAAATGTCGGGAATGCCCGGCGCCGTCAGTTTGATCAGCGTCTGCGACAGGCTGTTGACGTAGCCGGCTTCGATGAAGGGCTGCAGGACGCGGGCGAAATCCTCGGTGAATGCGTCATTATCGGTTGAGAGGAGCGCGGCCGTATAGGTGCGCACCGCCTCCTCATAGTCCCTGTTCGGCGTCGTCCAAGCCGTGCGCAGCTTGGCTTCGCGAATGGCCTTTTCCGCATAAGCGGTGAAGCGGTCGCGTAGTGTATCGGCATGATGGCGGTCGAAATCCTCGGGCCAGGCGCCGGCAAGCGCCTGGTAGAGCATCCATTCCAGATTGGGATCGGGTGCTGCGCCATCCATAAGTTCGGTGCGGTGGCTCTCATTCAGTCTTCGCCAGTGTTCGACGGCGTCGGCAAAGACGCCGGCGCCTTCGCTCAAAGCATAAAGCCGCGCCCGCGCATCCTCGCCGCGCTTTGTGTCATGCGTCGATGTTGCCGAAAGACCTGAGGGCTGGGAGCGCGCGCGCGCTTGCATGAATTGGTGAAATTCTTCGACGCCTCCTGGCACATGATCCAGCTCGCCTCCGACCTCGTTTACCGCCAGCAGCCGGTTGTAGCGATAGAAGAGTGTGTCCTCCATTGCCTTTGCCATGACGGGGCCGGAGAGCTGCTGGAAGCGGAGGCGGAATTCGCGAACCGCCTCGTTGTCGATCGTGCCTTCGAGTATGGCCGCGATGCTCTGCAGCGGCTGCGCATAGTCCAGATGTCCGGCGGCCGCCATCTCGGCTTTTTTCAGGAGATCAGCATCTCGCGCATCGAGCGGACCATCGGCCCCATAGGTGCGATAGACGGAAAAGGCGATCAGAAGCTCGCAGATCGCCCCAGTGATTTCCTCCATAGACAGTTCGGGAAAGAGGCCGGCTGCAATGCGTGCAAGGCGGGCCGTCTCGCCGGCGAAATTCCGTTCGACCATCAGCCGCTTGGCCGTCCGCCGCCCGGCTTCAAAATCGCCATTGCCATCCGCCAGTCGGCGATAGGCTTCATCGAGCTTCTGTAAACCATCGCCCTCCACGAAAAGCCCGCTCAAGGCCGCAATGAACTCGTAGCCCGTCGTTCCCTGCACCGGCCAGTCGGCGGGCAATTCCTCACCCGCGCCGAGGATCTTTTCGACGACGATATAGGTGTGTGCGCCGACAGCTTCGCGCAGGCGGTTGAGATAGGCTCTCGGTTCCGCCAGCCCGTCGATATGGTCGATGCGCAGGCCCTGCACCTGGCCCTGACGCACGAGATCGAGAAGCAGCCGGTGGCTCTCATCGAAAACCCTGGTATCCTCGACCCGCAGGCCGACCAGCCCTGTCACCTCGAAAAACCGCCGATAGCTCAGATGCTCCGAAGCCTCCTGCCAGCGCTGAAGCTTCCAGTGCTGTCTCCCGTGCAGCCGCGTCATGAAGGCATGGTCCTTCGAAAGTTCGGCAAGCTTTTCGCTCAGGCTTTTGAGATCGCCGCCCTCGAAGATCATGTCGCGCAGGCCGCGATGCAGGTCACCGCCGTCGACAGAGGCCGTCAGTTCCGTCATCGCCGTGAGAACCGGATCATCCAGTTCCGCCGAGAGCAAAGGGTAGCTTTCCATGCTCAGCGGAAAGAGGCTGTCATAGTAGCCGATCGCCAGATTGCCATGCGCCTCGTCGACGGTGATCGTCAGTTCGCCGGCAGCAACGCTTTCATCGAAGCTCTTAGCGAGCTGGGGCAGGGTCAGCGGCTCGCTCCAGTCTATGTCGAAATAGTCTGCAAACGGGCTGTGTTTGCCGAACTCCAGGACGCTCCGCCACCAGGCGTTCTCCAGCGAAGCGGCCATGTGGTTCGGCACGATGTCGAGGATCAGGCCCATGCCTGCTTCTGACAGCGCCTCCGTCAGGCGATCGAAGCCCGCCCTTCCGCCAAGTCCCGGATCGATCTCGTTGGCATCGGTCACGTCGTAACCGTGGGTCGAGCCCGTCGTGGCGGTGAAGACCGGCGAGGCGTAGAGGTGGCCGATGCCGAGCGACTTCAGATAGGGTACGAGCCCGCATGCGTGATCGAATGTCATGCCGTTGCGGAACTGGACCCGGTAGGTCGCGGAGGGGAGCGTCATGGGGTCATTTTTGCCGTTTGGAGGAGATATATTCCAACGGTTGCGAAGCGCTTTTGTTCCCGTTCCTTAAGGTAGGTTCGTTGATGGTAGTGAATGCGAAACCATGAGGAGTGGATGTCTGAAGCCTATCCACACCGCGACCGTTCCTGACCTTGCCCCCATATGTGGAATGGCCCGCGTGGCAAGAGCTTTTTTAGTCGATTTCACACATTGGAACGGTGCGGTCATATGTCCGGCCTTTACGCGCGGCAACTGGCCACTGGCCTTGATGAGATCTGCGAAACGAGGAGCTAAATCAAGTTTACGCGCTTGGAGCGCATTGGGGGCAGTAGCTTCACTCGTGTCAGGATTATGTCCCATGGGTTCATCGCCTGTTATTGCACCTTGCCCTCTGCCAGCCTGCGCCG
The DNA here is from genome assembly GCF_000281145.1 of Rhizobium sp. CF142. NCBI lineage: Bacteria > Pseudomonadati > Pseudomonadota > Alphaproteobacteria > Hyphomicrobiales > Rhizobiaceae > Rhizobium > Rhizobium sp. CF142. Next base: position 3,550 of record NZ_AJWE01000090.1, read on the forward strand.
GTCAGATCGTTTTGGGGGCCACGGCGTTCATACGACGGAGACCGCTGTAGTCACCAGTGGAGCGGCACGCCGATAGGTTCCGCCCTGGTTTAGAAGCGCCCAGATGATCCGCGCCGTCTTGTTGGCCTGCGCGACGGCTGCAACCTTGAAGTCGGGCGAGCGGGGATACGGATCGACCTGTCCCGCATTGGAGGTCAGCCATAGCGTTGAGTTCGGTTCACCGCGGGCGGCGAGGAGGGGTCTCCAAAGTGCGGCGCATGAAATTAGTGCATTTCAAATGCATAAAATTAGTGTTGGGAAAACACATTAAATTAGTGTAGACGCAATGCATGAAATTAGTGTTCTTCCAAGGCGCTAAATTAGTGCAACAACAATGCACGTAAGTAGTGGCCCACACGGTAGCCGGAGGCCAACATGGCGAAGCCCCACGAACTGCTCGCGACATCCCTGGCTGAGCTCAGGGGGGTGACGCAGAACGGCACCCGGTCGGTGGTGAAATCCGAGGAACTCAGCCGTGTTCACCGGGAACGGCTCCAGGACAATGGCTTCCTTGAGGAAATCATGAGGGGCTGGCTGGCGGTGAACTCGCGACCGTCCGCCAATAACAGGATCGATGCCGCCTGGAGCACGGTCTACTGGGAGTTTGTTGCCAGATACCTGGATGACCGCTTTGCCGACGAATGGCGGCTCTCCGCGGAGGCATCTGTGGCTTTGTGGTCCGAAAACCATTCCATTCCTGCGCAGGTTATCGTCAGAAGTCCGAAGGCGAACAATCAACTTGTGAACCTGCCAAGCAACACGTCGCTCTATCTGTTGCGCTCCAACCGAAACGAGCCGGCCGTGACAAGGGAACGATTGAGATTGATGCCGATGGAGGAGGCGATCTGCAACCTTTCGCCGGAGACGTGGAAAACGTCGGCGACCGATGTCATCGCCATCATCGGCTCGATCCGCGGCACAAACACATTGCTGCAATATCTCTTGGACGGCGGACGGAGCCACGTCGGCGGTCGCATCGCGGGAGCCCTGCGCCATCTGGGAAGAGTACGCGACGCAGACACGATCATGAAGGCGCTGGAGTCGGCCGGCTATACCCCGCGCGAAGACAACCCGTTCGATCCGATGGTTGACCTGATCACGCTGGATGCTCGACGAGCTCAGGCGCCGGCCGCCACCCGGATCAAGAACCTCTGGGCGAAAATGGGAAAAGACGCCCTCGATCACATTGGATTTGACCAAGTGCGGATAAACGACCGCGAGGGGTATATCGCCGACATCGATGAGCGTTATGTGGCCGACGCGCTGAATTCGCTTTCGATCGAGGGATACGAAGTTTCCGAGGAGCTAATCCAAAGGGTCCAGGACGGCAAATGGGAGCCGGACGCCGACGCCCGGGATCACGAAACGAAGAATGCACTCGCCGCCAAAGGGTACAGGCTGGCCTTCGAGGAAGTTAGGGAGGATATCAGGAAGATCCTCGATGGCGCGCCCACGGGTGAACTGCTCGAGGCACGGCACCAGGACTGGTTTCGTGCCATGTTCAGCCCCTCGGTGAACGCGGGCATCATCAAGGCGCATCAACTGGCTGGCTATCGGTCGCACAATGTCTATCTGCAGGGATCTTCGCATGTCCCCTTGCCGCCGCACGCAATCGCTGACGCCATGGATGCGCTATTCGAGAGCATTTCTGAGGAATCCGATCCGCGCGTGAAAGTAATTCTCGCGCCGGTTCTCTTCACCTACATCCATCCATTCCCGGACGGGAACGGACGCACGGCGCGCTTTATTATGAACGCGCTTCTTGCCGAGAGCGGAGCTCCGTGGACCGTCATTCCTGTCGCGCGCCGCGACGAGTACATGAACGCCCTCGAGCAGGCGAGCCAGCACGAGAACATCGTACCCCTCACGAACTTTGTGTCCGAGCTCGTCAGGGCCCCACCGCCATCCACGGAAGTTGGAGTCGCGGGGAAAGGCAACTAGAGCGGGCCCGTTCGGCTCATACCCGGCTGCTCCGTGCCAATAGCCTCAAGGCCGGCCATAGCCCCGGACAAGCTGGACGACCCGAGGTTCCCCGCCCCGATCTACGCGACGCTTGCCGAAGTCGAAGCGAAGACGGCCTGCTGCTGATCTGGTCGCGCCCCAAACGCGACTGAAGTCCTCGAGGCTCCGCTGCGAGGGCGGGGCCTTTGCCTCTACCTTTTTCCGCCATTCTTCCATATTGGATGAAAATGGATGGAAAAATGGAGCCCGGTGTGTCGCCGGGATCGGAGGTTGGCAATTACGCAAGGCCGCCATTGTCAGGTTCCTCAGCCTGATGTTGGCGGCGCTCCATTTGCGGTCTCGATGAGGCATGTCTGACCGGTGAGCGGCTTCGCCTCGATCGTCTTACCGCAACGGCCATCCAGAACTTTCTTTCCTGTCGGCTCCGCCGCCGTTCCTCGCGCGGAAACAAAGTTCCTCCCCGGCCGCCCTCCATTTCATGTTGGCCCTGCGGTCCGATCGTCTCCGGTCATTGCGACAGCCATCGAGGCCGCAATGGAGTGGCCCGAGACAGCAAAAGGAACTTGGACAATGGCTACCATCGGCGCCTTCACCTCCACCGAAAATGGCTTCTCCGGCTCGATCCGCACTCTCGCCCTCGACGTCAAGGCCCGCATCGCCCGCGTCGAAAGTCCCTCCGACAAAGGGCCGCACTTTCGCATCTACGCCGGCAACGTCGAGCTTGGCGCCGCTTGGCAGAAGACCTCCGAGCAGGGCCGCGTCTTGAGGCTCCACATCTAGTCGACGAAGACGCCGACACTTGCCGCCCGGCCCATGGAATCGATCACCGTCAGCTTCGAATAACCGCCGCCGTCAGGCATCCAGCTTTGCGTGCGCCGGCGGGAAAGATCGGGCAGCGGCTTGCCGTTGGCAAGCCAGCGGAAAGGCGCACGGCCGCCTTGCAGCTTCAGCATCAGCGGCGAAAGATCGCCTGCTTTTGCTCCAAGATCGACATGGGCGCCTTCCGGCGGATAGACGATCTGCGGTGACGGCTCGCGGCCCGACGCGACGAGCAGCCCGTTGGCATTGACGGCAAAACGCCGCTGGCTGATCGGCAGATCGGTCTGGGCGATGCGCACGGCGCCTGCTGGTGGACGCGGCAGCGGCGTGGTGGCGATGCCGGATTTCGCAAGCGCCTCGAAGAGGATGGGTGCGGCCGTGCCATAACCCGTCAAACCGGGTACGGCGCTGTTATCAGGCCGTCCGACCCACACACCAAGCACATAGCGTCCGTCATAACCGACCGACCAGGCGTCGCGATAGCCGTAGCTCGTGCCGGTCTTGTAGGCGATGCCGCGTTGCGGCGCGCCGGCCGGCGGTATGACGCCCGAGAGTATGTCGGCGACATTCCAGACAGCGACCGGCTCCAGCAAGGGCTCGCCATCGATCTTGCCCGGCGCATTCGTCACACCGTCGCCGATCCTGACCGGCTGGCCGCGATTGGCAAGCGCTGTATAGAGCTGCACGAGATCCTTCAGCGTGATGCCGACGCCGCCAAGGCCGATCGCCAGGCCCGGCGTCTCGTTTGGCGGCAAAACGGGGCGCACCTCGGCGCGGCGGAAACGCACCATAAGGCGAGACGGGCCGACCGCATCGAGCAGCTTGACGGCCGGCACGTTGAGGGAGAGTTGCAGGGCCTCGCGCACAGTAACGTCGCCCTGGTAACTCATGTCGAAATTGCGCGGCCGGTAGCCGAAGAAATCGGCCGGCCGGTCCTCGATGATGGTCTCCTGGCTGACCAGTCCCTGCTCGAAGGCAAGGCCATAGATGAAGGGTTTGAGCGTAGAGCCGGGCGATCGGTTGATACGCGTCATGTCGATCCAGCCGGAGCGGCTGGCATCGAAATAATCAGCGGAACCCACCTCACCGACGATCTCGCCGGTCTCGGCGTCCGCCATCACCATGGCGAGCGACAGTTTTGGTCCGAGCTTCATCGTCGCGGCACGCGCGACGGATTCGAGACCCGTTTGGACCTGTTTCTTCAGCGTCGTCTGATACTGGATCGCTTTCGGATCCTTGCGCAGGGCGGCTTCCGCGACATGGGCGGCAAGGGCTGGAAGCTGCAGCCTGCGGGCGGGAATGGCGACACCCTCGGCGCGCTCGGCTTCGCCATCGCCGACCACCTCGGCCACGGCGATACGGTCGAGCACCCGCTTGCGCGCCGCTTCCGCAGCTTTCAGGTTCCGGTCCGGGCGGCGCTTTTCGGGCAATTGCGGCAGCGCGACGAGCAGGGCGGCTTCGGCCACCGTCAGCCGCTTCGGCTCCTTGCCGAAATAGGCAAGGCTTGCGGCGCGCACGCCTTCCAGATTGCCGCCATAGGGCGCATGGGTGAGATAGAGATCGAGGATTTCACCCTTCGAAAGCCGCCGCTCGATCTGCACGGCTCGCATGATCTGCAGGAGCTTTGCCGAAAACGACCGGCTTTCACGCGGCTCGATCAGCCTTGCCACCTGCATGGAGAGCGTCGAGGCGCCAGACACGATTCGGCCGTTGCTGACAAATTGCAGTGCCGCGCGCCCGAGCGCCCAGACATCGATGCCGGAATGCTCGTAGAAACGCTGATCCTCGTAGGCGACCAGCATGCGAGTGAACTGGGAATCGACGTCGGAAACGTCGGTCTTCAGCCGCCAGCGCCCCTCCGGTGTGGCAAAGGCGCGCAGCAACTGCCCGTCGGAATCCAGCACTTCGGGCGAGACGGCTTCTGCTTGCTCCAGCGGCGGCGGATAAGCACGGTCGGCGGCATCGAGCACGAAAAGACCTGCGCCGGCAATGATGATGCCGGCCGCTGTCCCGATCGCAAACTTTTGCCACCGCCTCATTGTCGAGCCGCAACGACCTCCATCTTGCCGGTCGCCGTCCGCGCAGACATATCGGGACGGTACATGTCCTCGACTGTCGCTGCCGGATGATCGTAGGCGCCAGGTGTTACGGCGCGCACGACATAGGCGACGTTGAAGTCACGCGCTGAACTTTCGTCGCGGTTGAAGGCGGCGACGAAGCGGTCGTAGCGGAATTCCGTATGGGCGGCGGACATCTCGCCAACCCAGTCGAAATTCGTCATCTGGGCGCTGTCGACAAGGTTCGGATTGTCGATCTCGAATCCGGCCGGCAGGAGATCGGTGATGACGATGCGCGAGGCCCAGTCGTTCTGCTCGGTAACATGCAGCACCACGACGTAGCGCTCGTTCTGCTGCGCCTCGCTGACATTCGCCTCCTCGCCATCGAGCGTGTAATAGGTCCGCTCGATGGTAAAGCCGTTGCCGCCGGCCGGCAGCGGCTTGACAGGGGCGGCGACCGTGGTGACGACAGCCGAGACCGTGTCGCTCGTGGCACTCGTCAATGTCAGCGGATGGTCGATCAGTGCATCGCCGGTCATCTTCGCCATATAGGCGCCGGTCCGCTCAGCGCCGTTGACGTTGACTTTCAGATCGTCGTCGCCGTTCTGCAGGGCACGCGCCGCCAGCAGCATCCAGGCCTGTTCCTGGGTGCTTGTATATTTGCTGCGATCCCATTCCCGCGCGACCGCCTTGGCGAGTTCGGGAATGACGGGCGGAACCGGACGGCTTTCGGCGGCAAGCGCCAGGATCGCCGCGCCATCGCGCAGCACCGAGCCATAATCGGTGCGCGAGAAATTCACGCGGGTCACCATCGACTGTTTCGACATTTGCAGCGCATCGACGAAAATGTTCTTCGAGCGCGTTGCATCGCCATAGAGCGCCAGTGCTGCAGCGATATGGGCCTTGGCAAGCGGCGTCGGGAAGTCGTTGATCATCGTGTCGGCATAGTAGCGCAGGTCGCTGACGGCGGCCTTCTTGTTGCGGGCAAGCACATAGAGGGCGTAGGCGATCTCATCGCCCTTGCCTTTCACATCCGTCGTATAGGAGAGCGAGTTCTGCAGGTTTTCCAGCGCCTGCACCAGGGCGCGATCTGGCACGTCGTACTTCTGCTCGCGCGCCCGCGTCAGGAAGTCCGTGACATAGGAGTCGAGCCAGAGATCGCCGGAATCCGGTCCCCACAGACCGAAGCTTCCCGCATAGGCCTGGTAGGACAGCACGCGGTAGATCGCATCCTGTACGCGCTTGTGGATGTCGTCATCCGTTTCATCCATACCGGCCTGCTTGGCGACCTCGGCCAGATAGAGCAGCGGCATGGCGCGGCTCGTCGTCTGTTCGGCGCAGCCGAACGGATAGCGGTCGAGCGTCATCAGCAGTGCTGGAATGTCGAAGGCAGCCGAGCGGGTGACGTTGACGCTGATCGAGGCACCCGGAAGCACGCTGTCGGCCAAGAGGTTCTTGTCGACCGTCAGGCTCTTGCCGGGTGCAAGCGCAATGACGCGCCGTTCTGTGACCGGTAGCGACGACGGCCGCACCGGCACATCGACCACCTGGTCGAGCGAAAGCCCCTGATCATTCGACAGGTTGATCGCCACGCTGCCATCGCCCGGCTCGCCGCCGACAAGCGTCAGCGTCAGGTCGGATTTGGCGCCGGCCTCAAGCTTCAGCGTCTGCTCGGCAGGTCCGTCGATGCTGAGCGCGCTGTTGCCGGTGAGCGTCAATTTGTAGTCGCCGGTCGGCGCATCGGTATTGGCAATGTCGAGCCGCAGATTGGCCTTGTCCCCTGGCGCCAGGAATTTCGGCAGGCTTGCGGTGACGACGACAGGATCGCGGATGATGACGTCCTTGGCGCTATGGCCAACGCCGGTTTTCGTCCAGGCCAGCGCCATCACGCGGGCCGTCCCGTTGAACTGCGGAATGTCGAAGCTGACTTTCGCCTTGCCTTCGGCATCGAGCTTTACCGGACCGGAGAAGAAGGCGACGAGCTTCTGCGTCGGCGGGCTTGCCTGCAGTGCGATCGCGCCGCCATCGCCACCTGTGCGCAGCTTTCCGGTCGCGCCCAGCGAACCGTCGATCAGCCGGCCGTAAAGGTCGCGGATTTCGAGGCCGAGCTGGCGCTGGCCGAAATACCAGTCCTCAGGGTTCGGCGGCTCGTAGCGGGTCAGGTTCAGGATGCCAACATCGACGGCGGCAACCGTAATATAGGCCTCCTCATTCGCGCCGGCGCCTGTGACCTGCAGGCCGATATCAAGCGGTCCGCGCGGCAGCATCTTTTCCGGCGTATCGATCTTGACTTGAAGTGCACGCTCAGCGGGATCGACCTTCAGCCATTTGATGCCGATCGAGCGGGCGGGCATATGGGTGTCGAGCGAATCGCCCGGCCGGAAAAGGGTGGCGGTCACATAGGCGCCGGCACCCCAGTCGGCAGTGACGGGAATATCGACCTCGCCACCGGTTTGGCCCATGGTGGCGTTCTCAACGGCAATCAGCTTTTCCGTGCCGGCCGTGATCATCAACTCGCCGCCATAACGCGACGTGACCTTCAGCTTGGCCGTCTCGCCGACATGATAGCTGTCCTTGTCGAGAGCGATTTCGAGACCGTCGGGCGTTTCCGTCGAAGTCGAGGCGACGAACCAGCCCGCATCGAACTCGACGCTGGACGTCGGACCGTCGGCGTCAGGGCTTTCGACCTCGAGCCGGTAACGGCCCCAGTTGACCGGTGCCTGGATCTTGCCGCCATTTTCAGCCGTTGAATCCACCGAGCCTGAGGCGACCTCTTCGGGTGTATAGGTGGGTTCATATTTCCAGGCTGTGCCTTCGCGATACCATTGATAGTCGCGGCGCAGCTTGTAAAACTTCCAGCGCAGGCCCTTCATCTCCTGCTTCTGGCCCTGAGTATCGAGGCCGATCACCGTGAAATTCGCGAGCGCGTTCTCCGGCAGGTCGCCGTCGAATTCAGGCTTGATGCCGATTGCGGTCGCGTCGGTCTTGACCGGGATCTCCAGGGAGCGCTCGATGGCCCGGCCGCCGGGCTCCTGCATGCGCAGATAGACGGTGGCATTCAAGAGCTGGGTCGTGGCCGGCAGTTCGCCGATCGTCAGATCCGTCGAGGCCTCGCCGTTCTCGTCGAGCGCCGGCAGTCCGTCGATCGGTTGGCGCGAATCCTCACTCGCCTCTTCGTCGGCAAGGCCGAACTGATAGCCGGGATAGGCGGCATTTTCGCGCGTCGGCCTGACGACGACGTCGCCCTCAATCGTCAGGCCCGCCGCTGGCGCGCCATAGAGATATTTGCCGGAAATAGTGATCGTCGCGGCCGTATCCGTGCCGATCTCCTTGGAGTCGGTCTTGATCTCCATATCAGTACGGTCAGGCACGAAATCGTCGACGAGGAAGGTCTTGGTGGCGATCGCCGAGCCCTTCGGGTCAGTATAGACATTCATCGTCCAGGTGCCGCGCATGGCGTTTTCCTGCGTTTGCAGGTCCACCACATAGCCACCGAGATTGCTCGTCTGGCTGACGATACGCCGGTCTTCCACACCGTCCGGCCGTGAGAAGATGAAGGTCAGCGGCAGGTTTTCGATCGCCTTGCCGTCCGTATCGCGGGCAAGAGCTGCTGCATGGACGATTTCGCCGGCGCGGTAGATGCCGCGTTCGGTCCAAGGCAGCACGTCGATGGCGCCCGGCGCGGCGCGTCCGGTCACGCCACGGTCGGAAAGATCGAAGCCGGCGCGCGTCATGTCGAGGAAGACATAGTCGGACGTGCCGTTTTTGGCGCTGATGACCGCAGGCGTGAGTGCTGCGGTGCCGCGCATCAGGCCGGCCGTGAAGGTGGCGCGGCCGTTCTGATCGGTCGTGGCGGTGCCGAGCACTTCATTGTTCTTGGCAAGAAGCTGCAATTCGACGCCGGCCATCGGCTTGGCAGATGCAAGCGAGCGGGCAAAGACGTTCAGCCCGTCCGTGCCGGCATAGGTGGTGATGCCGATATCGGAGACGAGGAACCATTGTGTGGCCTGCGAATCCCAGTCTTGCGCGGGGCCGGTCGATGGGGTTGCGACCATCACATAGATGCCGGGCTTGCGTTCGGGCAGCGCCTCGTCGACAGGGAAGCTGGTGACGACATCCTTGTTGAGTTCGTTGGCGATCTCGATCGACCCCTGCCAGACGAGCTCGCCGCTCTGATCCTGGATATTCTGGGCGCTGTAGCCGTCGAGCTGCGTCAGGAATTGCGAGCCGGTCAGCAGAGGCGCGATGCCGCGATCGCCGATCCGGTAGAGCTTCAGATTGGCAGACGCCATGTTGACGGAGACGATTGGGATGCCCCGGCGCGCTGTGGACGGCAGCACGAAGCTGTCGCCGGTGAACCGCACCATCTGGCTGCGGTCCTTGATATAGACGTCGATCGTAACAGGCGCTTCCAGAACCTCGTCGACCGAGGAGGGCAGGCCGGTGCGGAAACCGATCTTGTAGGTCTCGCCGTGGGTGAGGCCCTCGACGCAGATCTGCTTGTCCTTGGCTTCCATCGCCTTGGGCGCAGCGCCGTTCAGCGTCACGAAGGGCGCATAGTCGACCGTCTTGACCAGCGCCTCGGAGAAGGTGACGCAGGCGCGCGGTGTGGCGCTATCGGCATCGACCGTATGCTCGGTGATGCGGAAGCCCTGCGTCTGCTTGAGCTGCAGGTAGTCCGCCTGCACATCCTTGGCGCTGACGAGGGCAAGGCTTGCCTTGTAGCTATTCAGCGCATCGCGATAGTTGGCATTCTTTTCCAGGGCCTTGGCAAGTACGGCCAGCGCATCGGCGCGCTTATTGGTGGTGCGCGTCAGCTGGTAGCCGTTCAACGCGTCGATCACCGCCTGACCGAAGATGCCACTGTCAGGCGCGCCGAGCGAGGTGGCGGCACGCGCCGTCTCGATCCAGAGGTCGCCATCATCAGGCGTGATCGACAGGGCGCCATGGAAGGCCTTCAGCGCATCGGAAAGATTGCCGCCGGTGAGATCCAGCCGCGCGCTTGCCGTCAGGCTGTCGACGCCCTGGCCCCGCTGGTCGTCGGCGAGCGCGAGATCGTTCCGGAAATTGCGAGCCTGCTGGACAAGATCGTCCGAGAGGAAGGGCAGGCGTGGGGCCGCGCCAATATCCGGCTCTTGCGGGGCTGCGGCTGCCGTCGTTTCGACGATCCTGCCGGCAATCGCACCGGGGAAGGCATTCATCGTCTTGAAATCGGATTTCAGGAAGCACCACTTCACCTTGGGATTATAGGTGAAGGCCTTGCAAGTCTTGTCGCCGATGCAGGCCGCCTTGCACTGATCGAGCGAGAGATTCTGTTCGGTGCGCAGGTCGAAGCCGAAATAATCCGCGTCCTTGACGGTGACGATGTCGCGCTTGGCGTCGGCGGCAAAAGTCGACTGGCCTGCGAAAATCATAGATGCGACGATGACGGAAAAAGCGAAGAACGAGCGCACAGACATTGGTTCCCCCCGGATGCTGGCTCTGAGCCGGCCGGCACTGTCCCCACTCCCCAGGGAATTGTCAACTCACCTTGCCGCCTGTTCCGGTTTCGCACATTCGCTTTCGTGGAATCGTCACATCGGTGTGAGTGAACAGCTTGTGATTTGCGGCTTTTTCGTCGATCGGCGAGGATCTGGCCATGTAGTTCCCGGAGGTAGCCCCCATGCCCATATCCACATCAGGCAAGTTCCTTGCCGCGCTCTTTGCAACCGCTGCCCTTTCGCTCGGGCTCGGTTCCGTCGCCACAAAAGCGGCGGAAGATGCCGTGGTCATTCCAGCCCCTGCCATCGACGAGGCGGGTAAGTCCGGCACCGAGACGGCCGTCTTCGCCGGCGGTTGTTTCTGGGGTGTCCAGGGCGTCTTCCAGCATGTGAAGGGGGTCAAAAGCGCCATTTCCGGCTATGCTGGTGGTGAAGCCGCAACCGCCCAGTACGAAACGGTCAGCTCCGGTACGACGGGCCATGCCGAATCCGTCAAGGTGACCTTCGATCCGAGACAGGTCAGCTACGGCAAGCTCCTGCAAGTCTTCTTCTCGGTCGCGCACAACCCGACGCAGCTCAATTTCCAGGGACCGGACGAAGGCACCCAATACCGCTCGGCACTTTTCATCTCCGACCCGGAACAGCGCAAGGTCGCGAAAGCCTATATCGCCCAGCTCGACAAGGCGCATGTCTTCAAACAGCCGATCGTCACCAAGGTCACCGATTATACCGGCTTCTACCCGGCCGAGCAGTATCACCAGGATTTTTTGACGCTCAATCCGACCTACCCTTATATCGTCTATAACGACCTGCCGAAAATCGAAAACCTGAAGCAAATCTTCCCGGCCGATTACAGCAAGGATCCGGTTCTGGTGCTGAAGGCCAAGGGCTGAGGATCCTCCAAAATCAGAATTTCAGAAGGCGGCCAGAGAGGCCGCCTTTTTACGATCTGCAAAGGCTTTTAAGAATTTATCAATATTAACAAAAGTTTAATCGAGAAATAGTGCGTTTCATGCCGGAACATATCGTCGCATCGCCCGTTTAAGCTGCGAGCCTCGTCGAAGCGATCTGTCTTCAACGAAGCGGAGTCTCCTGAAGTAAAGTGTAAAGGGGATCTGTCATGGCCACGAATGTCATGCGTAGCTGGCAACGGGAACATCTCATGGAACAGCGAGTGCTGATTGTCGAAGACGAACTTCTGATCGCCCTCGATCTCGAAATGACGATCGAGAACATGGGCGTGCATGTAGCTGGCCTCGCATCGGATCGCGAGGGGGCCTTCAGGCTCGCGTCACTCGCCGATATCGCCTTCGTCGATGTCAATCTCTCAGATGGCGCGACCGGCCCGGAGATCGGCCGGCAGCTCGCGGAAGACCATGGCATTTCCGTCGTCTTCATGACTGCCAATCCGGAAGTGGTTGCAGACGGCGTGCGCGGCGCGCTTGGCGTGGTTCAAAAACCTGTCATGCCAAGGGTGGTCGAACAGCTCCTCAGATATGTCGCCGCCCGCCGCGCCGGCCTCCTGGCAGTGGTGCCGCCGCAGATGATGGTTTTTGGTTAATCGACCTGACCTGACTTAACAGCGACAGTTAGGACTTTACTGTCTGACCTTGAATTCTCGTTGTGCGCGATGTTTAGGACAAGCTCTACCGACATCGCGACGAGATGTTTTGAACATTGACTTAAGGGCGAGGATACGCTTGAAGCGGTTCATGACGAGCTTCGAACAAGTGGCACTTCGTTCGGGTTCCGGTTTGTGAACGTCGGGAGCGACCATGTCCGAGAAGCGGTTTGATGAAGAAATAAATCTCTTCGTTTTGGCTTCCTTCCTCAAGAAAAATGCTCTCGTGATTGGTGCATGTGCGGTCATCGGCCTCATCGGTGCAAGTGTTCTTACCAGCAAAGCGCCAGCGGTTTTCGAAGCATCCGCACAACTCGTTCTTGCGAAAATCGGCAGGCCTGGGCCTGATGGAACCGTACTGGTAGTTCCCGTGGAGCCGCGGGACCGCTTCTTGTATCGAATGCGTTCACCAACTGCTTTCGACTTAAAGCTCGCCTCCAGCTGTTCTCAGGACGGCAACGCCACGCGTGAGCAATTGGCACGAGGCGTAAGAATTACAGCTCCGACCGCGCCGGATGATGGGATATCGATATCTTTCACTGCAGCCACGCCGGAACTCGCTGAGCGCTGTGTGACATCGGTCGTTCAGCTGGTGCAAGAGCAGCAATCGCTCTTGGCCTCGCAGAGCGATGACGGCATCAAGGCAGAAATTGCTGCCAGCGAAAATCAACTCGCAGACAATTTGAAACTGATTGAGTCGTCGCAGGGTTCTGACTGGCAGAAAGCGATTTATTTGGCTACGCGGGATGATTCCAATTTTCTTCGCGAGAAAATTATGAATCTAAATTCACGGCTGCAGCTAAATGAGCCCGCGAAGCTTTTGTCTCCAGTCTATGCGTCGCCGTCCCCGGTGTCGTCAAATAGCCTGAAGCGAATTCTCGTCGGGTTGATCGGCGGTTTTGCTGTTGGTGTCTTTGCAGCAATTGCGAAGACCTGGTACAACTCCCGACGTACAAATTAAGCGCGAATCTCTGCTAACCAGAATTAATCGCCGCCGCACTTCGTTCGTTGAGCTATTTGACCCTTGGCGCCGTCGAAACGTGGAACTTCCCACGAGCGAATTGCAGACCTCGTGAAAGAAATTTTCCGCTCACAAACCGAAATAGACGAGCGTTCAGGCCGTGACTCCGAAGCGCACGTAGGATTTCCTTATTCTGGTTCACGATGTTTGTAAGGCTGCGATTGGTTGTGCCTCCCATACGCATCTTGACCATCACTCCTGGCACGTACCGGACATGGATCCGGTGATGCTCCAGGAACCGCATCATCAACTCGACATCGGCGGCGATACGGTAACCGAGATCGAATGAACCAAATCGCTCATAAACACTGCGGCGTACGAAAAAAGTCGGATGAGGGGGAGCCCACCCTTTTTCGAAGGCGGTCGGCACAAAAGGTGACGAACGCCAGTGGCGGACTACGGTTTGGGGATCGTCTTGCTTGACGTAGCAGAGGTCACCGTAACACGCTTCAAGCCGCGGGTCGTCTTTGAATGTCTCGGCCACCTTGGCCAACGTACCAGGCAGGTAGAAATCGTCCCCGTTGATAAAGCCGATGATATCGCCTGTTGCCAATGCGATACCTTTGTTCATCGCATCATAGATGCCGGCGTCCTTTTCGGAGATCAGCTTGCTGATGATCTCCTTGCGTTCTTTGATCCTATCAAGCGTCCGATCCTTCGAGAGACCGTCTATAACGATATATTCCAGATTGGAGTAATCCTGGGCGGCAACAGACTCGATGGTATCGGCAATTGTGTCTTCATTGTTGAAGACGACAGTAATGACGGAAATCTTCGGCTCACTCATTTGCGTTCTCTGATGGTCGACCGAAACTGAAACACCACACGTGCTCGGTCATTGCTCTCTTATTGCACTTGGTTGCAGGTATGGCGAACAAGCGAGGTGAAGTCAGAAACGAAGCGGAGAACTCGTTCGTTGGACACAGTCTGCGCGAAATCCCCGCTTGTAGCGATCGTTGCAGCCGTATGCGGGCGAACAGAGACCAAGGCATCTGCGAGCGAATGTGCATCGTAGCGGTTGAAATAGGTTGCTGCTTTACCTGCCTGCTCTCGATTCACATTGAGATCTGACAGGATCAGGGGCACGCCCCAGGATAGAGCCTCTTCCACCGTGGTGCTCCACCCCTCGAACAGCGAAGGATTTAGGAGCCCCACGCTCGCAATGCCGAGTGGTGCGAGGTCCTGATAGGGGATCAACCCGAGCAAACGAAAATTCTGCTCAAGTCCAGCTTCTTTGATGGCTGCCTTCAAGCTTGGAAAATATGTGGGATCACGTGGATCCGATTGATTGCCACTCGCCGCGATCGTGATCTCGTGTCTCCGCTCACGGAGGATTTTCAGCGCCTCAAGGACGAGAAGGTGGTTCTTATGCTTCCAGAATTGATTGGGCAGGAAGACGTAGTGCTCCGGTAGCCGGTACTTGTCGGCAACTGCCCGCGCCACGTTATAGTCAATCTTGCCTTTTGGCGGCACGGCAAAGCGAACGACATGCGTACGACCTCGAGCTGCGGGATAGAAGTGTTCACAAGACCGTTTGGAATCTTCGCTGCTCAGCATGATCGAGCGATGAGCCATAATCTGGAGCCGAAATCCGATGTCACGTTTCCAGTAGCCAAACCTGCTGAAAAGATGTGGCAGATAACGATGCTGGAAATCCGGAAACCACGCAATGGCAGGTAGGCCGAGCTTGAAGCCAAAAAATTGCGCCACTTCAAAGACCACATCGATCTGGTGTTTGTTGAACACCGCGCGGATGCTTCTATCCGTGCCGGTTGCAAGACTGAGTATTAGCGACCGAAGGCTTCGAGATCTGTTGAACAATGGATGGCGGATGACCCTTACGCCGTCCAGGCTCGCAAATGGCGCTACCTCGTCTTCCTCAACATCGGTTCCGAAGAAAACGACGGGACAAATCTCGTCCTTTCGGTAGCGGGTTAAAAGCGTGACGAGGTTCAGCAAATAATTGTATCCGCCGGTCCAGTTGCGACCGCCGATCATGGTAAAACCGATATTGATCATCTTGCTGTGCCGGCCTCCGACCGGAACCAGCCGACATACGCGGAAAGCCTATCCTTCAAATCGCCGCGCGGCTCAAAGCCGAGGGATTTGAGCCGGGTCGAATCCGCGACGAGGCTTTGAGGATCGCCTTTTCTCGCCTCGCGGGAAAAAATGATATCCGGACGAGAAGGTTCTTTCTCGAACCATGCGTCCACAACCATCTCAACAATCGAGCGAACACTTGTGCCGGTACCCGTGCCGACATTGACAACCGGGCGAGACTGTTCGGCCTGTGCTTCAATCAAAGATAGCGCACGTGCAACATCCCCAACTTCGATCCAGTCTCGGAGTTCAGTGCCCCCGCCGCCAAGACCCAGACGATCCGGATTTCTTTCGAGTTGAGAACAGACGTCCCATAGCAGTTGCTTGCGCAGCCCCTGTCCATAAACCGAAAAGAGACGGGCGATTGCAACCTTCAACCCATATGTGTCGCAGTAGGACTGACACAGGGATTCCATTATGCTTTTGTGATGGCCGTAGGGCGAAAACGGGTTCGTAGCCGTTGTTTCCGCGATTGGACCCTCGTGATTGGCGCCGTAAACCGCAGCGCTTGAAATAGCCACCAGTCGGCAGTCCGGCGCTTCCAGTCGAAGCCACTCAAGGAGTTCGGCTGTCGAATTGACCGTGCGGTGAAAATCTTCGCGGGGATTTGCGATCGCGACGCCGACCGATGAACCGCCGCCAAGATGATACACGATGTCAGGAGTACCGGACTGTCGTTGTATCAGCCGAAGATTGAGGCCATCAATCTCACCATTGTGCCAAAGCGCCAGCCCCCACCGTTCCGCGTGGAGAGGAGGCCAAATACCATGACCAAGACCAAGCACAACATGCCCGTTTTCCGAGAGATGCCGCGCCAGATATCTACCGATAAAACCGTGAGCGCCAGTGATAAGGATTCGAGCCATTCTTCTCTATCTGGGCCTCGTGGCTATGAAGGAGTACAGCCGTCCGGGTCGGTTGTCGAACACCCGTGCAATACGTGACAGAACGGTCCAAACCGGGTCGAAACGCAAGATTGCGGAAGCGGCACCGCCGACGAGTGGCAGCTTGGCTTCGACACGCGCCCCGAGTTCTCTTTTTAGTTCATTCCTGGTGTACGGAGCAAAATTTATTTCGCTTTCGAGAGGTGCCAGGACTTTGTCCATATCAAACCCGGCGGAAACAATAGCATTTTCGTAATCCGTCAGAAGGAAAGCATTCTCTCCACCATACAACTTATGAAGAGGATGCTGGTCCAGAAAGACCGGAAGATCGTTTTTCGAGGAAATGACGTGTTCTCTTACGGCGATCAGGCGGCCGCCGGGCTTCAGGACACGAAAGAACTCCCGGCAGGCGGCTGCCAAATCCGATGTGTGGTGTAAGACGGCTCTTGCAAAGACGACATCAAACGCCTGGTCGGGAAACGGTAATTTCTCAGAGAACTCTTCCACCGCTTGAATCGGCAGCTTTGTTTCCTCCGCGAGATGTTTTATCGCTCCGGAACCGACGAGGTCGCTTTTGTCGGGTTCAAGGGCAGTGACATTGAAGCCTTCCTTGGCCAGAGCATAGCTTGCGATACCTCGCCCTGCGCCGATATCGACGGCGCTGCCCCGCTGCTCAGGAAGAAACTTACGGATGGCTGCCCACTCGTCGCTACGCCAGTAACGGTCGGCTGCTTTCGAAAGAGGGTCGTCATAATAGGCATCGATAACAAGCTTCTGCTGGTCGGGTTGTTCCCGGAGCCATTGTACAGCCTGCTCCCATGTATCCAGATGCTGCGATGTCATCATCAATCCTGAGTTAAGACTGCTTCCGGCGTTATGTGGCGAATGATCCGAGCCGGGTTACCTGCGACAACCGTGTAGGGTGCTACATCGCGCGTCACAACGGCTTGCGCACCAATAACCGCACCTTCGCCGACTGTCACGCCCTTCAAGATACTGGCGCCAAAGCCGATCCACACTTTATCTTGGATCACAACTGGCCTAATCGCGACTCCGGACCAGTCCTTCCGACCTATACCCCAATCCCGAACATCGTTTTTTCGCTGGTTCCAATCCAGCGAGTGAGAGTCGTGGTCTACGATCGTTACGCCCCAGGAAATAATGACATCATTTCCAATTTTGATGCCTGAGTGGCAAACTAGATGGCTTGATCCCAGGTAACATCGATCGCCAATCGAAACGCGCCCATTCGGGTCGTCGAAACTGATAATGCAGTTTATAATGCAGTCTCGACCAATTTGAGTGTTACCACCTCGTACGGAGCGCAAGGCCAGCCAGCGAACCCTGCTCCGCGTTCCCACAACGAACCGACTTCTGTTCCGCACCAAAATGCCAGCTAGAAGATTACCTATTGCTGATGGATTGAGCTTCATGCGATCTCGACCAGTCGATTGAACTGCTGCCACTGAGCATCTTTGTTATAGAGTGTCCTGATCATACTGTGGCCTTTGGCTGCCACTGATTGTAGGTGCCGTCGATCAGCAAGTAGGTCGCGTATGATAGATACCGCGGCTCGAGCGCTATCATAAGTTAACATGGTTTCGCCATCCACCATGCCCTGTGGGTAGTTCCCGGCGTCGGATACCATGGCTGCGCCACAACCTAGTGCCTCCCAGCAGCGCATATTACCTCGGTCGGGGCCGGCCATGTCGACAGCACCATTCAACACGATTTTTGCCTGTGAGATGGCGCTATAGAGGTCCCGTCCAAAAATAGCTTGCTGGGAAACTGCTCGGATGCTCTTCGGCCGTTTGTGCTCACGCAGAGGCGGGAGCCAGCCTATCGGGCTTTCCGCGAGGCGGGTGAGGCGGGATCGGTCAAGGTGATATACAACCCTAAATTCCTTGCCGAGCTCAGAGACCGCCTCCAGAATTTCGGCGCGCTTGCGATGGTGGCGGCTGTAACCTCCAACAAATAAAACATCCACTGACCGGTTGCCGTTGGCGGCATAGTTATCCATTGCAGGGTCATGTGCCGGCGCAAAATACTCCGCATGCCATCCATGCTTGCGGTAACTTTCTAAAATGATTGGAAAGTTGCAAACGATAAGATCATACGCTCCGAAATCAACATTACCGGACGGAGCCGCCCTCCACATGATGGATTTGCGAACACTACCCGGCAGTTTTCGTAAAAACTCGCTGCCGTAACGCATCGGATCCATGTTATAAAAAACCTCAGTTCGGTGATGCTCTATTTGACTAAGCAGGATCTCTTCCATGCTGGTTGAACTCGGAAGACCATTCTCTGCAGCCCAATATTTTTGAAGCTTTTCATCGTCGCCATTTGTGAAAAAGACGTCAGGCGCCAACTCGATTGGAGGTTTGAGGATGTGACATGCCCCATAAGAGTCGTCCAGAAAGACCTGCAATCGCTTCCGGAACTCTATTTCCTGGTTTGCAAGGCGATTGAGGCGCGGCAAATAGGATGCATATACACCTGAGTTCTGGAAAATACGCATGTCGTTTATGCCTGCTTCAGGCTGGCCATGTTGTCGACACTGCCTGGATACTGGTTGATCGGGCGCCATTTGAAAGCGCAAGACATTGCTATGGTCAATGGTACAACCAAGATCAATCCGCCCGTGACCATTGCGGTTTGCAATGCGGTGGATAGCATGATGAAGACGCCCGAATGGCCGAGCGCCAGACCGGAAATGGTCGCTGCCGTCTTGCCTCGCTTTACGATTAGCTCGGTATCGAGCCATCTCACGAAAAAGCCCGCCATAAGTGAGAGAGCAAGGACGCCAGCCCAGGAAAAATCTGCCCAGGCATCGGCAATGAACATCGCGGTTGTCGTCGAGCCCATCACTCCGCGATGCACTGCGCCAACAAGCAGATAGGTGGGCGGAGTTGACTCTGATTGCAGGATATTGGCCAACCAGCTGAACTGACGACCCCAACTATGCGGAAGCACGCTTGGGATTGCTGCGAAATATTCCAACAGGCTTTCATTAACGATCATGAAGACACGGTAGAAGAGGAAATCGAGCGTTTCTCCGACACCGCTGACTTCTCGAATGGCGATCGCCGTCATCGCTCCGAACAGCACAACACAAACGGCGATAAAACCGAGAGCCGCGCCGAGGCGGACCTGAAGTGATCGCCGGAGATATTCGATCACCATCAATTGCAAGATGAAAATCGCTAGCGGTGCCTTGCTCAACGTCGCTGCCTTTTCGAAAAGCACGACGGCAATAAACGCCCAGGCCAAAGGTCGGAGCCAGATAGACCTCTCCCTCAATGCGACGAAACAGCAAAATGCCAGAAACGGGAACAGGTTAGAGTTAAAGAGGTTCAATAGATAAAATTGGCTGCCCCCGAATTCACGGCGCATCGCTATCTTTTCGAGTTCGCTCGCACCTGTGTGAAAATAGGTTAGCACATGCGGAACGCTGTTCTCGCTGAGGATAAAAAATCCGAGAACCAGCACGCCGATGGTAGCTATAATCTCAAGCCTCTCGGAGAAGCCTCTAGAAACCCGTACACCTTGCAGGTTCCAATTGCTAATGGCGTCGCGCATTTGCTGACGGCTGATCCCCAAAACTTTATCGGAGAGAGCTATTCCAATACATACGGAACAAAACGATAGAGCTAAAGCGAGATCCAGGGTGGGAATGACCTCCCCTTCGGGTGCCGCAGACAGTATTTTTTCAAAAAATGCGGTCTGGGGCCCCCATATACGTGTGTAATAAAGATAAAGCGGGCCATGCAGAACGAGCATCAGCCCAAGCAGCAGGGAGGAAACGGTAAAATTTACCCCGATGCGCCGGAAGTAAAATACCGCAGATAGAACAACCGCGATCGAGAAGACGAGGCTAGTCGACATTTGTTGCCTTAGCGGTCACGTGACGACGGGCCGGCACCAGTTTTCGAACCCAGCGACGCAACTGCATGAGTACCTTGTGCAGCATCATACCGTTGGGATAATCAGTGTGAGGAACTGGCGGCGCCAGGATGTAGGACTGGAGTTGTTGTTCGGTCAATCCCAGCTTTTTGGCGACGAACTTGGTTTCCCTGCGTGCATCTCTTTCAAGTATGATCGGCTTTGAAATCTCTGCCAGGGCGTCATCGCGTGTCATCTGTCCTGCTACGATCAGGCTCGACAGATGCAGCCTTCGCTTATCGAAGTGGAATTTCGCCGGCAGATATATGTCCTGATAAAACTTCGTGAAACGAGACTCGCTGTGCTTGCTGCCATAGTCGCGCCAGCCATATTCTCGGCGCAGCTCTTCCTGTGCCTTCTCCTTGTCGTAATCGAAATAATTCAGCGGGCGATGAATTGTAAGCTGCTTCCGTACCCGCGTCATCCAGATATATTCCGGAAAGCTCATGAAGGGGTAGGTGGCGAGCGTTATGGAGCCGAAGCGTTGCTGAATGGCGCGTGCATGTGTTCCGTCGACGGAAGGGTAGCCGAAGCCGGGAGGAATGACGGATTCGGACGCGAAGTTGACGCCGCTCAGAAAATGCCGAATACCGAACTTTGCCGCGGTCCTGTAGAGGGTCGAAAAAAACGCGTGATCCTGCGGGATATCCTGATTGAGCACGGATGCTTTCAGGAACGAGACCTGAAGATCGCGCATTTCCTGCCACTCGACAATATAGGTATGAAGGTCGAGGTCAAGCTTCCGCACCAGTCTTTCGATGTTGTGGACGGCAGGCTCGGAATTCCAGCCGCCATCGATGTGGACCGCGAGCAAGCGGAGACCATGCTTGCGACCGGCGAGATGGGCGAGGAAGGCGCTGTCGATACCGCCGCTGAGCCCCACCATCGCATCATAGGGCTTATCCTTGCCTTCCTGCTTCAGCATGGCGACAAGACGTTGCATCCTGAGATCGCCCTCGGGGCCGGGCCACCATTCATGCGATTTTCTGGTGAGCGCATCGCGGCAACAATTGCACTGCCCGCTGGCGTCGAACTCGATTGCCGGATTGGAATTGTCCATAATGCAGAAGGAACATATCCGTTGCGCTTTACGCATGGGCGTGACGCTCCATTCCTTCAAGCATTTCTGGATCGGGATAATTTACCAGAACCGCACGCAACCGGCCGACAAAGGTGAATGTGCTTCCTGATGCCGCAGCCGATGCGCCTGCACGCAAACCCTCGGCCAAGTGATCATAGTTTCCTGCGCCGCCGAGCGCGATGACGGGTACGCTTAATCTGCTCGTCACAGACTTTATAAGTTCGAGGTCGTAGCCCGATCGCCTCCCGTCGAGCGTTACGGACTGAAGGATGATTTCGCCGACACCCAGATCCTGAAGCCACAGGCAAAACTCCACCGGATCCTCCGGCGCATCGGAATTCAATTGGACGCACCTTGCCGCAGAACCTTGTCCTTTGACGTCGACGCAGGCAACAAGCGCCTGGCTTCCCATATCCGCGGCAATCGCCTTCAGCAATTGTGGGTCGCCGGCGCGGCTTCCAAGGACGAATTTTTCGACGCCGAAGCGATTAAGATCTTCGCATTCCTGCAGCCGGCTTATTCCGCCGCCATAAGCCAGCGGCATGAAACATTCGGTTGCCAGTTCACGCATGAAGCCGATATCAGGTCCGCGGCCCTTCTTGGCGGCATCGATATCGAGGATACATATCTCATCGACTTCCTTCTCGTTGAAAAGCCGCACGACATTGAACGGATCGCCGATATAGGTCCGCTCGCCGAATTCAACAGTTTTGACGAGCCGATGTTTTTCGTCGACCAGCAGAACAGGGATAAGCCTTTTTCTCATCAAATCTTCCCGAAGGCCTCAAGCACGCGCATGCCGAAGCGGTGGCTCTTTTCCGGGTGGAACTGCACGCCGCTTACATTTCCGGAATTCACGGCGCAGCAGATTTCGCTACCGTAATCGATTGTCGCCGCCACGTCCTGAGGGCTGTCGCACTGCACATAATAGCCGTGATCGAAATAAAAGCGCTCGCCATGTACTGCCGAGTCGAAAAGAGCGCTCTTGCGCGCCGGCTTCACCTCGAGCCAGCCGATATGCGGCACTTTAAGAGGGGATTCGGGCGGCAAGGTGATCCGAAGTACATCCGCCGCGACCCAGCCCAAGCCGGCCTGAACACCTTCGTCGCTTCTGCGCGCCAGCAACTGCATGCCAAGGCAGATGCCAAGAACGGGAATTTGCCGCTTCTGTGCCGCTTCATTGAGCGGGTCAATCAATCCCTTGTTCTGCAGGGTCAGCATGGCTTTGTCGAACGCGCCGACGCCTGGAAGAATGAGCTTGGAGGCATTTCTGATCTTGTCAGGATCGCTGCTTGTTTCGGCATCGATCCCGAGATAGTCCGCCATATTGATGATCGCACCAATATTACCGACACCGTAGTCCACTACAGTGATCACTCAAAGCCCTCTCTTATGTTTCGTCAGGCCATGCAACCGGCCGAAATACCGATCTACGATTGTGCTTCTAACGGAGCTATAAATCCTGGACAAGATAATACGTCCGGTTTTTGACGACATGGCGGTGAGCACCATCGCCATTCCGACAATGCCGAAAAACAGGATGTAGGCGAGGCCGAGCAGGAACCAGTTGTCGATCCACTGGAATTGCACTTGATAGAAAACGAGCGAGAGCACGGAACCAACAACAGTTGGGCCAACGGTGCTCGCAAACATCTGCTCACCGCTGAACGCCGCAAAGAAGCGGCGGCGGATCACAACGAGCGTGAGGCCGAATCGGATGATGGTTGCAGCCAACAGGCCACTGCCTGCAGCGACGGGGCCGAAATATCCTATGAAAACAATCGAGAAGATGACTGTCATTATAGAATATGCCAGCGAGACCATCGTCACGGTCGCATTTTTCCCCATGCTGGCGGCATAGTAGAAAAACACGTTGTAGCTGCATCCGATCAAGCCTCCGAGGATGAGAACCTGTAACAGATGGCCGGCAGCCTCGGCCGTTTCCGTCCCGACCCAAAGTGTGAGCAGGGGTCGTGAGAGAATTGCGATCGGCGATAGCATGATTGCGCCGAATGCCGCATTGACCCATGAAGAGCTGAGGAAAAAATCAAATCGTTCGGACTCGCTGCTGGCGGACATGCTGCCGAAGCGCGGAAAAAGCACCTCGCATGCACGTATCGTCGCAATGTAGCCGGCCTCCTGCACGCGATTGCAGATATTATATTGTCCGACCACGGCGGCAGGGGCCAGGGACGCAAGCACGTACCTGTCCATCTGGTTGCCGAAAATACCTGCAAGTTGCGATAGTCCTTGCCATTTCCCGAAATGTAGCAGGGCGTTTAGTTCGTCTCCGACCTTTGGGCCTGCGTGTTCGTCACGGCGCAGGATATGACGTGTGACAAGGAGCCATCCTGCCGCAGACAGGATGAGGCTTCCGGCGAAGCCGGACAGATAGCCATTCAGCGTTGGGATAAACCAGGTAAATCCCAACGTGACGAAAACCGTGACAAAAGAACTCCAGGCGGAAGCCTTGGCAACATTCTTGAAATTTTGTCGCCCTACGGAAATGGCCTGCAGCACCAGTGAAAACTGCTGGGCAAAAATGCCCGCTGCAGCGATCAAGAATGGAACAGTGAAGCTCTGGGAGCCAGAGCCCCCGTCGCTTACGAGGCTTCTCATGATCCATGGTCCGGTCAGCACCAGGGCGATACAGCCGATTGCCGACGCGATGAGACACATCTTCAATGCAACGGCTGCGACGTGAAATGCAGCGCCATATTCACCGCGTCCTGTTCTCGTCGAAGTCTCGCGGACCGTTGCCTGGCCGAGGACGGTGCCGATGAGCGTGAGGGGCGCGGTGACCGCAATGACAATGCCGGCATAGCCGAAATCATGCAATCCGATCCAGCGAACGACAAAAGGCACCGTGGCCAGATTCGCAATAAGCGTAAAGACGAAAGCCGCCAGATTCCAGCTGGAGTTACCGAGGAGGCTTGAGCGTGCTTCTCCCCGGTCGCCGGATTGCGGCTTGCTCACGCAGCAAATCCCCTGACGGTGTCGGCCACGTAAGCGAGCTGATCTTCGGTCATCTCGGGGAATATCGGAATTGACAGGATCCGCGATTGATTATGGAAGGCATTGGGAAAGTCTTCCGCGTGAAGGCCCAGATGTTCGTAAGCGGAGAGAAAGGGCAACGCGACCGGATAGTTTATGACTGTCTGGACGCCATGTTCATTCAGGTGAGCAGCAAGGGCGTCACGACGCTCATGCTTGACGACGAAAAGGTGGTAGACGTGCGTTCTGCCAGGCGCAGTTTCCGGCAGTTCCAGCCCGCCGACATTGCCGAGCGCCGCGGCATAGCGCGCCGCAACCTCTTGCCGCTTCGCGGTCCATTCGGCGAGGCGCGGAAGCTTGACCGACAGAATGGCCGCTTGAAGTCCGTCGAGCCGGCTGTTGATGCCTTCGATCCGGTGCTCACCCTTTATCAGGCCACCGTGACGGGCAAACATTGCCATTTTGTCGGCAAGGGATCTGTCCTTGCAGGTGATGGCACCGGCATCCCCCATGGCGCCAAGGTTTTTCCCCGGATAGAACGAATAGGAGGCCGCATCCCCGAAGCTTCCGACCATCTGTCCGTCAACTTCCGCCAGATGCGCTTGAGCGCAATCTTCGATAACCCAAAGGCCATGCTTGCGGGCAATCGCCATGATCGCACGCATGTCGGCGGGCTGCCCATACAGGTGGACAGGGATAATGCCGACGGTGCGCGAGGTAATCTTTTCTTCGAGCTTGGCGGGGTCGATCGTGAAGGTCGTGGCATCCGTGTCACAAAAGACGACCTTGCCGCCGGCTTGCGTGATGGTCTCGCTGGTGGAAATCCAGGAATGTGCGGTCGTAATGATCTCGTCGCCGGGCTTTACACCGAGCGCGTGCATGGCGATGTAGAGCGAATCCGTGCCGTTTGCGCAGGAAACGCAATAGGGCGCGCCGACCGCGGCAGCAAATTCGTCCTCGAACTTCTGAACGAAGGGGCCCCGGATGAAGGCCGAGGATTTGATGACGTCGGCAATAGCTGCATCGATCTCGTCCTTTATCGACAGATATTGCAGATGAAGATCGGCGAAGGGGACTTTCATGATGTCGCTCTCGGTATGTCGATTGATGTTGATACGTCCGCTTTATTTCAATTCTCGGCAGATCCGGTGTCGTCAACAGGGCGCATGAACCGAGCCGGATTGCCGACATAAATCCCGGAAACCTCGATGTCACGGGTCACGACCGCTCCGGCGCCGATAACCACATCGTCACAAATGGTTACCGGCAGGATTGTGGCATTCGATCCGATGGACACACGATTTCCGATGCGTGTCTCCTTCCAGAGTGTCCGGTTTCCTCTCGCCGGTCCGCCGTTGGAGAAAAGATCGTTGATGAACATCACACCATGTCCGATGAAGCAATCGTCGCCGATCTGCACGAGCTCGCAAATGAAACTATGCGACTGCACCTTCGTGCGAGCGCCGATCTGAACACCCTTCTGGATCTCGACGAAGGGGCCTACGAAACAGTCATCCGACAGCGCGCATTCATAGACATTGGCAGGCTCCACGATCTTCACGCGATCGCCGCAGGTTACATCCCGGATCTGCGCCTTCCAGAGTGTCGGCGAACGACCCGTCACGAGGACCGGCTTCCCAATTTGGAATATTTGACCTCCAGGGGCAGGCTGATTTCCTTCTGGGATGCGATCGATTCATAGAGCGCCATAATGAGCTCCAGGCTCTGTCGGCCCTCGTGACCGTCGACAAGAGCCTTGCTGTTATTCACCAGGCAATCAACCACATGCTCGTAATAGGCCTGATGGCCGAAGCCATAGACATTTGGCGGATTGACCGAATACTTTTCCATGACCTCGGCATCGGCGGGATCGTTGTCGCCGAATTGCCAGGTCCTAATCTTGTTGACCGCAAAACCTGCAATTTCCACTGACCCGCCGGCGCCAAGGATCGAGATCGAGCCCTCGATATCCTTGGGGCGTGTCGCGGAGGTCGCCTCAATAATCCCCAGGGCACCGTTGCGGAATTTCAGCGTGGCAACGGCGGTATCCTCGGCCTCGATATTGACCAGTGCTGTGGTGGCACGGGCGTGAACGCTCTCCACTTCGCCCATGAACCAAGTCAGCATGTCGATGTGATGGCTTGCCTGATTGGCCAGAACGCCCCCGTCGTAAGCCCAGGTGCCGCGCCAGTTGTCCTGATCGTAATAGCTTTGGTCGCGGCACCAGCGGACCCGGACGGTGCCGAGGACGAGTTTGCCGAAACGGCCGCTATCCAATGCCTCGCGTGCCTTGACGACAGGAACGTTGAAACGGTTCTGCTTAACGACGAACAGGCGTACGTCATTGTCATCGCACGCCTTAATCATGGCCTCCGCATCGGTCAGCGTCAGCGCCATCGGCTTCTCGACGACGATATGTCGCTTGTACTTGGCCAGTGCGATCACGTGCTCGGCATGCATGCCGCTAGGCGTTAACACCGACACGACATCAATCTGCTCGTTCTGCATCATGTCGTCAAACGACTGGTAATAGGGCACGCCGAAACGCTCGCCGAATTCCTTTGCCTTTTCGAGAACAACATCGCAAACCGCTGTCAATCTTGCGTCTTCGATCTGCTCAAGGCCAAGCAGTTCCGAATGTCTTTTTGCGATCCGCCCGCAACCAACAATAGCGAAATTTATCACGATCTCTTTCCTGGTGACTTTGAGGCCGTTATTATTCGGTGCTGACCCTGACGTCAAACCCGTGACGTTTGAGCAGAGCGTGTCGCTGCGCCTCCACCAGATCGTGCGAGACCATTTCAGCGCACATTTCCCTCGCCGAAATCTCCGGGACCCATCCCAGCAGATCCCGGGCTTTGCTGGGGTCACCAAGCAGGGTCTCGACCTCGGCCGGGCGGAAATATCGAGGATCGATCCTGACGATGGTATCGCCTGGCTTCAGCGCTGGCGTATTATCTCCGGACACGGATTCCACGATGCCTTGTTCCTCCAAGCCGCTTCCCTCAAAGCGCAGCTTGATGCCCAGATCCTCCGCGGCCCATTCGATGAACTGGCGCACGCTATATTGCTTGCCGGTAGCAATAACGAAGTCCCGTGGGTGCTCCTGCTGGAGCATCATCCACTGCATGCGGACATAATCCTTTGCATGTCCCCAGTCGCGCAATGCGTCAAGGTTGCCCATATAAATGCATTTCTCGAGGCCTTGCGCGATATTCGCTATCCCACGCGTAATCTTTCTCGTCACGAATGTTTCACCGCGGCGGGGGCTCTCGTGATTGAACAATATGCCGTTGCACGCGTAAATGCCGTAGGATTCGCGATAATTCACGGTAATCCAGTAAGCGTATAGCTTTGCGACTGCGTAAGGACTGCGGGGATAGAAGGGGGTTGTTTCCTTCTGTGGCGTTTCCTGGACGAGCCCATAAAGTTCGCTGGTACTGGCTTGATAGAAACGCGTCTTTTTTTCGAGGCCTAGAATCCGGATGGCTTCTAAAAGCCGCACCGTGCCCAAGGCGTCGGTATCGCCAGTATATTCGGGGCTTTCGAAGCTGACGGCCACATGGCTTTGGGCGCCAAGATTGTAGATCTCATCAGGCTGGGTGTCTTGAATGATGCGGATCAGGTTGCTCGTATCCGTCAGATCGCCGTAATGCAGCTTGAACCGCATGTTCTCGTTGTGCGGATCTTCGTAGATGTGATCAATACGCTGCGTATTGAACGAGCTCATGCGCCGCTTGATCCCGTGAACCTCATATCCTTTCGAAAGAAGGAGTTCCGCAAGATAAGAACCGTCTTGTCCGGTTATGCCGGTTATTAATGCGACTTTGCTCATTTATGCAACTTTCTCTCGGGATAGGAAATCTTCGTAGGCCAGCTTGAGGCCCTGCTGCAGGTCAACGATTGGCAACCAGCCGAGATTTCTTGCGACTTCGCTTTCCATCAACTTGCGGGGAGTACCGTCGGGTTTAGTTGTATCGAAGCCGATACTGCCAGTGAAGCCAACGATCTCGCTAATGAGGGTTGCAACTTCAAGGATGGTTACGTCGCTTCCGTAGCCGACATTGATGTGGCTTTGTCCTGCTGGCATCAGCCTCTTATAGTCTTCACGAGGCAAATCCATGATGTGAACACTCGCCGCGGCCATATCATCGACATAAAGAAATTCTCGCATAGGCGTGCCGCTACCCCATAGCGTTACACTTGAGGCTCCGCTCACCTTTGCCTCGTGGAAGCGCCTTATCAATGCGGGAATAACGTGGGAATTCTGCGGGTGATAGGAGTCGCCAACACCGTAGAGATTGCTAGGCATTATGCATCGGTAGTCGACATCATGGCTATCGCCATATTGGCGGTTGTAGCTCTCGCACAACTTGATACCGGCGATCTTAGCAATGGCATAGGGCTCGTTGGTCGGCTCCAAAGGGCCCGTCAGAAGTGCGCTTTCCTTGATCGGCTGGTCGGCGAGCTTTGGATAAATGCAGCTCGAGCCAAGCAACAACAGCTTTTTAACGCCGGTTCTAAACGCTGCGTCAACGACATTCAGCTCCATCATCAAGTTGTCATAGATGAAGTCAGCCGGATAAGTGTTATTCGCGTAAATACCGCCGACCCTTGCCGCAGCAAGATAAACTTGGTCGGGTCGTTCCCTTTCGAAGAACCGGCGGACGTCGGCTTGTTCGATCAGGTCTAGCTCTCGATGCGGTGCCGTGACGATCAGATCCGCGGGGCAGCCGCTGGCTAGGAGGTGCCGCACAATAGCTGACCCAACCATACCCCTATGTCCCGCCACGAATATTTTCGAAGATTTACGCATGGTTTGCTCGCGGATAGTTAAGGCTTCTTTAGAGGACGCGTCGCCTCTAGCGCCGCATATTATGCTTTTGGCATTTTGCGGACCGTTACGTTGCGCCTGATTGCGGGTTCCGATTGTAAAAGTCAATCTTGGTCCATCTATTGAAATCGGCCATTCGCAACCCCTCAGTTATGCCTCAAGTAGTACGGGCGCGTAGATCAGGCCTCATGGCACTCCGTGCTGGTCGTGGGACAGCGTATTCCGAAGGGCATTTCCACGACGTGAAGAAGCGGTTGCGACGACAGTGATCGCTGAACAGCCCTGTGGATAATAATCTCGTGGTTGCGGCACTTGGTTATTCTGTTACAAATCAAAAATCTTCGGAAGTTCCAAGAACTCCCGAGGGCAGCGCTATGCTGGAAACGAACGGAAAGGCGGCCTGATATCCGAAATTCTAAAATTCTCCGAGCGACCGCTGCCGGGATGGTAAGTCTAATTTTCGTCTTCGTTTTGGCCAATCGTATAGAATGGCGAGATGCCTTTCGGGTGATGGAATTTGGTATCTCGCCCGGGAGGGTTGCGCTTTTTCTGCTGCTCACAAGTGCGATTGCGTTTGTCTATGCTCTGCGCTGGCGGCTTCTTCTCAATTTTAAACTTGGTGCAATGGCTTCGTTCACCGCTTCGATAATTGGCCTCGGCGGTAATATGTTGCTCCCCGCGCGCGGAGGAGATTTTCTCAGAGTATATTATAGCGGTCAGCGAGTGGAAATTCCCTATGCTGGGGTTTTTAGTCGCCTCGTTGTCGAAAAATTTGTAGATCTCCTTACGATCTTTCTCGTTGGTTTTCTGGCGGCGGTACTAAATCGCTCCTTGGATTCTAATGATTACATCCTCTATTTCTCTGTGGTTGGATTTGCCGGGACGTTGTTAGGCGCAATCGGGTTGCGCTTTTTTTCAAAGCAGTTGTCAGCTGTTGCCAGCAGGCTGCTCCGTCTCTTAAAGCTCAGTTCAGTCGCGGGAAAAGGGGTGGAACGTGTACTGTTTGATATGGGGCGCGGTCTTTCAATCTCCGCAATTGCCCTGCCGAGTTTACTGACCTTGTCGATGTGGGTGTCGTTATACGCTTGGACTTACATATTGGCAGGCCGCATCGTGGGGGTATCCCTCTCGTATGACGAGTCGATTGTCGTTCTGTTTGCTGGGGCGCTGGGTTTAATGATACCCGCTGCTCCTTCAGGCGTTGGGACATTTCATGCTTCCATCGTCTCTGCATTCATATTGCTCGGAAGACCTTCTTCTGAGGGCTTGGTGCTCGCAACCGCGATACATTTTCTATTTTTGGTGATCTACGCAGTTCCTGCCCTGATGATTGGTTGTCAGTGGCGGTTCGGCCGTCTAGCGATAAGGTAGACGATGAAAAAATACTTCTATCATCTTCTGCGCCGATACGTTTCCTTGTTCGTCTTGCCGCAGAATTCCGTTGTGGAAATAGATCCTGCCAATACTCAATTGATAGGGAGTTTCCCCCAGGGAAAAATCGCCTTTCGAAAAGAGGATCGTGACGAGGGCTTCGATGGTGCCCATGCTCTTTCCATCGAGGACGTCCGGAGGAATCCGCCGGATTTTCTGGTTGTAAGTGGATTGATTCACTATGAACGAGACATCCAGGCCCTTTTTGCAGCTGTAAGGGAGCTTTGCCGGTCTGATACAAGGCTGGTCGTGACTTACTACAGTAGCTTGTGGCGGCCTTTTGCAGCGCTTGCATCAAAGCTCAACTTACGCAGTAAACTTCCCGAGGCCAACTGGTTGGCGCACGAGGATATTCACAATCTTCTCGATCTTGAGGATTTTGAACTCATCCGGTTGGATCAGCGTATCCTCGTTCCTTTTTACATTCCCTTTATCAGCGGTTTTACAAATCGCTTTATTGCGCCGCTGCCGTTTTTCAGAATTTTTTGTCTTCTTAACATCGCGATCGCTCGCCCCAAAGTGACTATCCTGGAGAAACCCAAGCCGTCGGTTTCGATTGTCGTCCCAGCCAGGAATGAGGCCGGCAACATAGAACAAATCGTTCGCCGCATTCCCGCGATGGGACCAGAGGACGAGATTATCTTTGTTGAAGGCAACTCCACGGATGAGACGTGGGAGACCATAAAGAAGATAAGCCAACGCTATGGCGATCAATACAAAATCGTAATCGCCCAACAAGATGCGAAGGGAAAAGGCGACGCTGTCCGTAAGGGGTTCAGTTTAGCAACAAAAGACATACTCATGATCCTGGATGCAGACATGACTGTGCCGCCAGAGGATCTTCCAAAGTTTTATCAAGCAATTGTGGCTGACAAAGGTGAATTCATCAATGGAACAAGACTTGTTTACCCGATGGAGAAGGGCGCAATGCGATTCTTCAATCTTATCGGGAACAAGTTTTTTGCGATCGCTTTTTCCTTTGTTCTTGGTCAGAGGTATAAAGATACCCTATGCGGCACCAAGGTGATCAGCCGAGCGAACTACTTGAAGCTTGAAGCCAACCGTTCTTATTTCGGGGAATTCGATCCCTTTGGTGATTTCGACTTGATCTTCGGCGCTGCAAGAATGGGCCTGAAAATCGTTGAGGTACCCATAAGTTATCGTGAGCGGCTCTACGGCGACACCAACATCTCCCGTTGGAGGCATGGCGCCATTCTCTTGGCAATGCTTGCTTTTGCGGCGCGGAAGATAAAGTTCTTATGATGGCCGATGATCTCTATAACCACGACCTTCAAGCAACGCTTGCCAACCGAAGAAGGTTGAAGGCGAATGTGAACCTGATGTACTGGTATGAACAGCTTTACCGTCAGTTGTTTGCCAATGAACCGGATTTTAATTCGTGGCGCGTTCTCGAAATCGGGAGCGGTACTTCGCCGCTGAAACTATACTTTCCGAACGTCATTACATCCGACATACTGAATCTGGACTATCTGGATTTGGTCTTTGATTGCCATGACATTGATGCCTTATCGGAAATTCCGGATCACAGTCTGGATGCGATCACGCTGACAAACGTGCTTCATCATCTTCGCGATCCCATCAGGTTTCTCCGCGGTGCTACGCGAAAACTCCGTGCAAATGGCAGCCTTTATATGGTCGAGCCGTATTTTTCCCTAACCTCTTACCCATTGTACAAGCTCTTGCACCATGAGCCTGTGGATTTCTCGATTAAGCGACCGATCTTAGACAAGATCGACGGTCCCCTTTCATCATCGAACCAAGCGCTTCCGCACATGTTATTCTTCTCACGGAACGGCTGGGAAGATGAAATTGCGGACTGCTATGATCTATCCCGTACAAGACGAAGCTATTTCTCGGCATTTTCGTACATGGCAACTGGCGGGATATCTCGCCGTATTCCGGTGCCGCCATACATCTATAGCATGTGCTTCAAGATCGATCAGGCGATGGCCCGCGCAGCGCCAAAACTTTTCGCTTCTTTTTTCACAGTTCGTCTTTTTGCCCTAGGTGAAAAATGAAGTTGTCCCTGTTTCGCTTGGCAAACTGGCTCTATTCCAGCAATTATCCGCTTTATTATCTTTTATACAGAAATTGGAAAGCGATCGCCGACCGCAAGGAGCGCAAGAT
The DNA here is from genome assembly GCF_000281145.1 of Rhizobium sp. CF142. NCBI lineage: Bacteria > Pseudomonadati > Pseudomonadota > Alphaproteobacteria > Hyphomicrobiales > Rhizobiaceae > Rhizobium > Rhizobium sp. CF142. Next base: position 35,966 of record NZ_AJWE01000090.1, read on the forward strand.
CGCTCGGCTGATCTTGCGGCCCGGCATGACGGTTGTCGATATCGGTGCAAATATTGGTGTCTATTCTCGATTTTTTTCGCGCCTCATCGGATCGGAAGGCTCGGTTCACTGTTTTGAGCCCGACCCTATCAATTTCAGCAGGCTTAAGAGGAATATTGCGAGCCTTACGAACGCGATCGCAATTCCAAGCGCGGTCGGCGAGCGTACAGGCAACATAAAGCTCTACACATCCGATGAAATGAATGTGGATCACAGGACATTCGATAGCGGAGATGGTCGCAAGAGTATTGATGTTCCGTTGGTCGCTCTTGATGATTATTTTCGTCCAGGTCATCGTGTCGATTTTATGAAAATCGATGTTCAGGGGTATGAATTGAACGTCTTGCTCGGCGCAAAAAGAGTATTGACGGAAAATCATGATATAAAACTTCTGATGGAATTCTGGCCTTTCGGGCTGCAAAAGGCGGATGTGAACTCCAAAGACGTAGTGCTTTTCTTACAGTCTCTTGGATTTTCTTTAGAAAGTATTGCGGGCTACCCAAATGAAAAATTTGATCCGAGTGAACTTAAACATTTTTCTGCGGACAGCTATTGTAATCTCTTGATATATCGAAAAGAAATCGGCGAAGTTTTAGGATAATAGATCAGCGATGTTTTCAACGGGAACAAAAATACGAATCGCGCGCTGCCTTTCTGCGCTTGTATTGGCTCTCAGGCATGTCTTTGGACTTCCCGACAACGTGGTGGTCGTCCGGAGGGGCATTCGGTGGTCGCTTGATCTAAAGGATGGTATCGACTTTGCGATCTATTTGCTCGGTGGCTTCGAGGTAAGAACGCTTCGGAAATATGCGACCCTAGTTAAGACGGGCGATGTCATTCTCGATATTGGAGCAAATGTTGGCGCTCATACTCTTCCCCTTGCATTGCTGGCTGGTGACTCAGGAAGAGTTCATTCCTTCGAGCCAACCGCGCACGCATACTCGAAGCAATGTGCCAATATTGCATTGAATCCATTGCTTCAATCTCGCATCCGCGCGAACCAGATGATGCTTATGGCGAGTGCGGAGGGTGTTGTGCCGACGGCCGTTTATTCCAGTTGGCCGCTTGAGAGGGCGGACGATCTGCATGCCGAGCATTTTGGACGCTTGATGTCTACTGACGGTGCATTGATGGATACCGTCGACCGTTATGTAGTGGGACTTGGCAATCCAAGGATCGATTTTATCAAGCTCGATGTGGATGGAAATGAGCTCGATGTTTTAGTTGGGGCGCAAGCTGTCCTGAAGCATAGCAAGCCCTCTATCATGCTGGAGCTTGCGCCATATGTGTATGATCAGCAGCCGGAAAAATTCGACCAGCTTCTTCAAATTTTGTGGAACTGCGACTACGAAATTTCGTCTGTTGACTCTATGCGTCCGTTGCCGAGAAACCCCGATGCGGTGCGTAAAATGATTCCGGTGTCCGGCGGAATGAACGTCATTGCTTCACAGAGGAGCTGAGTGGAGCTGGTTAGCGATCTAAATCCAATCAAAGCACCTCATGGGAGGTAAGGCCGATGAATAGCGGAGTGGATATCAACCGCTGGGATAGGTGTGTTTTGATTGGGTCTTTGGCGATCGTTATCGTGCATATTTATGCCTTGATCGTTTTCGGGGCAACTTACTGGGTTGATGGCAGAGATTACATTGAACTTGCGGCGGCTATGAGATCAGCAGCGTCCCTGACTGCTTTTTACGCGACTATTGGACAATGGATTTACAGCCACCTCGGCCCCGGCGTCCCAGTGATTTGGGTCGTTCTACAATTCTTTCCTTCGTCCTGGCAGTGGCCGCTACTTGCGATTTTTCAGCACGCGTTTGCTGCTATCGCGCTCATATTTGCCTTCCGTACGATCTGCGAGTTCTGGCCGTCGCGTTTCCACCTCATCTCGCTGTTTGTGCTGTTGTTTTTGCCTGCCTACCAGTCGTTCCATAATGCGCTTCTCACGGAGTCCGTTACATCCTCTTTGGTTTTGATCGCATTCGCCTGTTGCTTGCGCTTGTCAGTCCGAGGCGAATTTGGAGGGTCATGTTTATATGTAGCGCTCGGAGCGTTATTTGTAGTGACGCAGTTTCGAAGCTATTGGGGAGCTATCATTGCTGCAATGCTATTTTGCTGCTTGTTGTATAGGGGGAGGCTTTTGTCGAGATGGTTGCCTATCTTGATTATTACCTCCATTTCTTCCGCAGTCGCCTATCCTGCCTATCGGTTCCTGGAGACCGGAAGATTCTTTATGCCCTCCGGCGGCCTGAATTTTCTGGTGGCTGGTTTCCAGATCAATCCTCACCCATCAATTGCAGTTCGTAATCTATTCGACACCGTTGATTTCCCATCTTCACTTCCGCGAGATCAGAAAATTGAAACAGGGATGGTCATGGATGACGTCCTCAAACTGGCTCAATTCTGGCATGAGGAGGGGCTTGAGAATGCGGCAATTAACCGTCAAGCAATTGACCTTGGTCAGGCCCTCAGCAACGACGGCATCAGCGTACAGGTCAGTCGGTTCCTGTATAGCCTGGCGTCGATAGGGGTGATTGTTCCACATCTTACGGCTGGATCCGAAAGGGAGATTTTCCGGGGTTACACAGCACAGGCAATGTTCGACCATCAATATTATTATTATCGCTGGCAAGCCTGGACATATGATCAGGATTATGGCGCTTTATTCGCTAGCTTTTTTGATAGCGATAATAGTAACGATCCTGCTCTTCTTGCTGAGACTGGCTTAGCAAACGCTCAAATTCGACAAGCATTCGCCGCTTATATAACGAAGCTGCCGAACCGTTTTCGTGATCCGCTCGAATTGGGCATGGTGCCCCCTGACTTTTGGGTCATTCTGTCTTTTGTCGGCTGTGCACTCCTGATCAGAAGGCTGTCAATTGTGCCCGTTTTTATGTTGTGTGCTGTCGCTATAGCGTTCGCTACGGCTTTCCTTTTTCCAGTTGGAAATACCCGATATGCTGTGCCGCTTCTCCCGCTTTATATACTTTCCACGTCCATTGGTGTAAGTCGGTTTTTTGCTGGAAAGCGGGTGTGCCGATCATGAGTTACCGTGGACTTTGCTCTTCCGTCGAACTGCCTCCTGTGATGCTTGTGGCGCCAGGAACCGGTTTATGTCATCAATCCAGCTCACTGATTTGAGAACTCGTTTTCTGTATGGACGCACGATTCAATGAATGTATGAGGGTTGCGCGGAAGTATGTCGATTCCGATACGCTGGAATCACTTAAGAAGCCGCGACCATTTGCGATACTCACAGCTACTTCGCTGATCTGGCTGCAGGTTGCAGCCTCCTGGGCGATCGCTCTCCTAGGCCCCTGGTGGCTCGTTTGGCTCCCGTTCGTGGTCAATTGCGCGGTGACGCAGGCCATGCTTCTTTGGGTTCATGAGGCCTCGCATTTTCATCTATATTCCAACCGCCGAAATAATGATCTTTGGTGCGATGTCTTTTTCGCTGCGCCTGTAGGCATGTCGGTTGCCGCATATCGGTTCCGTCATATGAGTCACCACGCTCACCTCGGCAGTGAGCAAGATGCAGATGGATATCCTTACCGGCAGTCGATCAAAGGACTTCGTGCCCTGGCTTGGGTCATGGTGAAGGCGCTGAGTGGTTGCATGGGTCTATGGCTCGCCATAGACAAATATGGGGGCGTTGCGCGTAAAAATGCTACGGTTAGCTCAGTTTCACCTTCGTGGGTGGCGCCGCTCGTAACCTTGGTATTCAACGGTATGCTTCTGACCTTGTGCGTCGCGGTGGGCCGCTGGTATTTATATATTTTTCTGTGGGGCTATCCTATTGTCGGCGTTGCAATAGCGCTCAATATCATCCGCACAATCGCCGAGCATCAGCCGGAGGATTATCCAAGCTATGAAGATGGCAAAGAACTAACGATGATGCCGGTTGCGCGCACAACGGTGCCGAACTGGTTTGAAAAGTGGCTTATGTATCAGGCCAACTTTAACTATCATGTCGAACATCATCTTTTTCCAGCGATCCCTCAACACAATCTGACAAAACTGCACAAGCATCTGTTCGATAAGGGCTTCTACGATCATTTCCCAGGAAACCTTCAACAGAGCGGCTTCGTGAAGTTCATTCACCTGTCAAGAAACCGCAGAAATGATGATTTTTCGGATCCCGTCGAAGACGCGCTTGCGGTCTAATATCTTTTCTGAGTTTACAATTGCTGTGATTGATCAAATGAAATGCTCATATACAATCTGTTCGAATTGCAACAGTAGCAGTTTCTCCAGCATTGCGAGCGGGCGAGATTATATCTATCACGGCACCGAAGATGTATTTACTTATGTTCAATGCGATGACTGCCAGCATTTCTATTTGAATCCAAGACCGGCAATAGACCAGTTGTCGCTCATGTACCCCGAAAATTACGGAACGTTTTCAAATAGATTTCAAGGGCGCACCAATATTTTAGCGCGAGTGAAAGTCTTGGTGAATCGGAAGCGTCTGAAGAGCGTTCTGGCTCAGCTTCCGGTTGGTGGCAGAATACTTGATGTCGGATGCGGAAATGGCGAGCTGTTGATTGCGCTCCGGGAAATACGGCCAGACCTCGAGCTTTTTGGGCTGGACTGGCACTTTCCACTGGCGACGCGTCAGGCTCTTGAGAGCAGAGAGATCCATCTGCTCGAGTCCGCGCTAGAGACTGCCGACCTGCCGCCTGTACCCTTTGACCTTATCATTATGCTTCAATTGATTGAACATTTGTGGGAACCGGAAAAAAGTGTCCGTCAGCTTGTCGCTGCATTGGGCGCTGGGGGTCGGCTGCTTATCGAAACGCCGAATACCGACGGTTGGGATAGAAAAATGTTCTCGAGTGGTGCGTGGGGAGGTTACTACTTTCCGCGGCATCTCAATTTGTACAATTTCGAGCGACTCGGCTCGCTTTTGCGCAAGGCGGGAATGGTTGTTGAAACTCAACGCAGCCTGCCGGCGCCGCTGATTTGGGTGTATTCGTTTCAAGCCGCAATACAAGCCCGTTTCGGTTGGAAAAGTACCGTGACAAAGCTGGTGGGGGTGAAAAACTTGCCGCTTATCGCGCTATTTGCATTCATTGATAGTGCATCGATCATTGTGGGACTCACGACGTCAAACCAGCAAATGGTTGCCAAAAAGGTATTCTGATCCGCTGGGATGTTCTCCAATAGGGATGGTCCGGCCTGCTGGGGGCATCCCCAACGAGACGGTTTATTTCATCGGGGCAAGGTCAGCGGGGCAGGCAAGCAAAGCGTCTGCATGCGGTATTTGAACAGCGCCATCGGGCAAAGTCGCTGATATTCCCCTACTCGAAATGCGCAGCTATAGATTTTCAGCGAATTATGAAACAGACGTTGCAATTTGCGTTCACGGATCGGGATCCTACTCAGGATACATTTGAAATCCGGGCTTGTCTGAATTTGACGAGCGGATTGGCAGTGGACAGTCCGGGGCGTTCGGAAACGAGAGACGAGTGATAATAGCCGACATCACCGCCCAATATCAGGTAATGGAGTGGTTTGGGTTGAAAAAAGTATGTGACAGATCGTCAACTAGGGGTGACAAGTATTTGACGCTGCTCGATTAGTCTCGCAACCAAGGGGTGAATCATGCAGGGCATAAGATCAAAAGTGGGGCTTATTTTCTCGCTTTCTGCGACAATACTTGTTTTTTTCAATTATCTGTATTTTTTGAAGTGGTATCAGCTTTCTGGAAGCCGGCTGTGGGTGATTGGGCTTATCGTCATTTCCGCCCCTTTCGCCATCATGGCGTTTCGAAACTATCGCCAGCTTCTGCTGCCAGGGGCAATTCTCGTCGCCTACTGCTGTTATACGGCGATTGGGTATTTCGCGTTCCGCGGGACTGAATTCAACATCCGCTATCTCTGCCAATTCATACTGACGGTGCTGCCCTTCTTTGCTGCCGGCGTACTGGCTGGGCAGCGGCCGGCCGGCGTCATTGTGGTCGTGATGATCGCCGGTGGTACCTTGCTACTTGCCTTGCCGGTTGCGTGGATCCAGTACGGATCTTTTTGGGAGGGTGATGATTTCCGCGACATCCTGGGGATCCCGCAAATCGCAGGCAGGACGCCGTACTATAGCTACTACCAGCTTGTTGCTTACGGCATTGCGCTTGGCGCGATCCCTGCTTTCGTCTGGTTGCTGACAAAGGCGCGCATATCGATCGCACTGGTGGTCGGCTTGGCGGTCACGCTACTGCTTGCCGAGCTCGGATCTCGGACGATCTTTCTGCTGTTCCCGATCGTATTTACGGCGCTGGTGTTCCGGATCAAAGGAGCGGCACATGCCTTCGTCTTCTTCGGCCTCTCAGCGACGCTGGTCGTCGGCGTCTTCTATGCGCCGATCGCCCGCGATCTCGCCGTCGTCCAGCGCATGGAAGGCGAGACGGAACGATATCAGCAGGGCGCAATCTTCCGGCCGAAGGCTGACGGTCATAATCCCTATGATGCTGCCGGTGCCTTCGACACCGGAGATGGCGGTGATCATCGGACATGGTCGCGACGCACGTTATTTGACTTCGCCTACAAGGGCTGGATTTCTGGGCCGGCAAGTGTCGCTTTCGGCCACGGTCTCGGATCCTTCTCCCTCGATCTGACTGGCGTCTACCCGGGCTGGCTGCCGGCGCCGCACGATGGCGAGATCTATCCGCACAACTGGATCCTCGAGGCGGGCTATGAAGGTGGCGCGATCGCGGTCTTGCTGCTGGGGGTGGTACTTGCGTTTCCGATCTGGCGCAATCTTTCGGAGTCGGCAACTTCGGCCGGCGCGCTGTCTATCGCGGGCATGTATCTGCTGGTCTTCGGGGCGGCGTTCCTATCCGGCGGCATCGCTCTGAACTATGCGCTGTTCTTTTTGTGCGGCGCCTCAATTTCGGCGCAAGCCAGCGTGCAGCCCACCACTTCTCATTGAGGCTGCTGAATTTCAGTTGCCTGCGTCTGTGGTTGCTGGACGTGCAGCGCAATCGCTTTTCTACCCTCCCGGCCTGAGCATCTCGGGCGGGCAGGGATACGGCGGAAGGCCGCTTGCCCGTGGAGGTGCCGGCCTGAAGCTCTGGGGCGCTGGGCTCACCATCGACCGGAGGCACGATTGAGGAAATCTGCACCCTCTATGCACGCCATCGTGCGCCGCATCAGGGACAGAGGCATTTGGTGCGTCCTGATGACCGTGACATGGAGCGATACCGCTGCATTCCCAGCGTCCAACCCCACTTGCGTGGCTGGGAAGCAGCAGCTCAACGATCTCATCATCTCGATGGACGGTGAGAGTGGCGCTAAGGTGTGCAACACCTTGAGCATTGACGGGGAAGCAGGTCATCTCGATAACGAGTGGCGCACCCGGAGGCAATTGCGCCTTTGCGTTCCCGCATTCTGCTTCTCCATGTCTGGAGTGAGAGTGCCATCGCATACCTCGGCGCGAGGTGTATGTGCCCGAGCGAGGTTCAGTGTGGGAACCCGGCGATCCTCGCTGACGAGAATGATAAGTGGGATCCTGATCGGCTTCAAGCCTCAACGCCCATGGGTTATTAGCGTCCGGTCTTTTCTCCGATCGCCCGCTCAATCTGCCTTGCGTGTCAATCAGCACCGAACATTGACCCCCAGCGGAAGCTCTGGCTGCTTGAAGCGCACCGCCCCATCATCTTCATGTTCAAGTCTAACTCGGCTGTCCGCTATAAGCATAATTGGGAGCAATTGTTGACCGAGTGACACGCCCGTTTGTATCCGCCTCGAACTCGGCGATGTATGCGAATGGGGTGAAGGCCCAAGGAGATGTTGAGGTCTGCCGATAGCTGATTACTCCTCCGAAGTGGAAGCCCATGGTCCCGTCGTGATAGCGGACCGGAAAACCAGTCGTTCCACTTTCTGTGTGGGACTCGCCGGGAAAGAGCGTGTAGCCAAAGTTTTCAAGTAAAGGCTCATCAAACCTTCGCGCGGCATCTATCACGCTCTGCACATCTTCAGACACGTTCGGACCGATCGTTGCGTATAGGCAATTGGCGTTGATAGCGGGCCGAGTACCAATGTTTGTTATTGTGAACTTCAAACGCACAATCTTCGTGAGATTGTCATCGTCGTCGGGATTGTCGACAAGATCGACGATTTCGAACGACGGTTTGACCCATGGTCTTTGATCGCTACGAACGCTTTCCAGTTCATCACGTTGTAACAAGATCTGGTCTTTAAGTAGTCGCTCGCTGGTTTTGGAGGCCTCTCTTGTCGCCTTTATCGTTTTTGTTGCTGCATATAGCGCTAAATATCCGGCGACCGCTGTAGCTGCGGCTGAGACAAAGCCGCCAACCGCACTCCATTCTGCTGCACCCCAAGTCATGTGACCTCACAAGCCATTATGTTCATAGGGGGTATAGTCGGGACGCCATCATCATAGCAACTCCCCACGGCCTTCTCCGCGACATGTGCAACCACCCCAGCCGCCATCTCCTTAAAAGCGGGGGCGCTTATTGCTGGCTGGTCCCGTTTTCTTTGTCGAGCTTATGGAGTTTATCGGCTAACATGAAGCCGAACATGGCAGGCCATAGCAGGCTAATAATCACGCTTTGCCTTCCGGCGCGCATGCCGAAAAAGACGAGGACGTAGAGAACCACAAGAAGTCCGGCGCTGTAGTCGATCATCTGTCGTCCCTCGGCTCTCGTCTTTTCAACTCGTTCTCGCCAGACACCCCACCGCGCCATCATCATCTGCTTGCGACCGGCCTTCAGGATTTTGACATGCGTTGCAGGAAACTCGCACGATCAGAAGGCCATTCGGCATCCAGAAGACGCAAACCCTCTTCTGTCCAAAACCCACCTCCGAGTTCCGGCTGCACTAAGCCGTAGGATGCCAACACTTCGACAGCGTGCTCGCCGGGACCCATAGATTTGTGCATGAGCCCTTCCGTGCCTTCGTCCAGGTACTGGAGACACATATGGGCTAGAGCCTTCAAAATTGTTCGTTCATCGGGTGTCATAGGATCTGTGTTCCTAAACGCGGCAAAAACCTTGAGGAACGAAGCGTATAGGACATCCTTGCCACCCACCACCCCGTCATCGGGCGGTGGGGTGGGGCGCCGCGCACCGGTCTCGGATGCCCGGCGCCGGAGGCTGCAGAAGCTGCGGCGGTTATCACCAGAAATTGGATGGCTGCAAGAGAAGGTTAGGCGCTGGCCGCCTGATCTCCGCCGCCCCATCATCATAGGTTATTGTCGACGATCAGGACGCAATCCAACGGCGGATGTAAAGGTCTAGCTGCTCATCCGTCGTTGGGCGGTATGTGTCTTTGATGACGTCCCGCAAAGACTTGCCCCCGTAAGCCTGTTCTGGCCTATCTACTTCTGACATATCAATGGCGGCGAGCTCCTCTACTGTGAAGCCACCCGCCGGCATAGGGTTTATCGTCCAGATTTCGCCAAAGCCAGCCCGCTCGCCATTCCCAAACTCAATGCTTTCGAACAACTCCTTGAGCTTGGCAGCGCCTGCGCCGTACATCAGCGCGGTGGAAATGCGCTCTGATATCTTGGTATTAATGATAGGCGCGCGCTTGAAAAACGTAATGTCGCAGGGCTGGCCGGAACGAGAAAGTTCTATGATTTGCCACCCAAGATGGCCCTCCCGGCTTCCGAATGTGTCAAGCATTGCTTTCTTCATCTGCTCGAAGTCTGTGGACATTACTACCTCCAGTGTTGATATGCTTACTTTGTCGAGCAATCGATGATTGTGCAAGATCGTCGTGCTTGGGAGACACCGCCAGTGACCGGCCTGTCTGCGACGAGGTTATGAAAATTTGGGGATCGTTAAAATTGTAATGTCGCGTCCTGCGCAACAATGTGCGACACGTTTATCCGGTGAGGACATTTTGAAGCGCACAACCTTTGATCAGATAGAGTGGCACCGTCTCCGCGCCCGAAACGAATTTAGGCGAAGACAGCAAAGAGGCCGAAGAATGGCAACGGCTAAGCGCGTGCCGTCATCACAAGAGCATGTTGATCGTGTAAGCCGTCCCAGCGGTTCGGCAATTCGGCCGGCAATAACGTCGGCTCGGGGTTCCAGGCGTGTCATGCATGACTTCATCACACCGCCGGCAGATTTCTCTCTTCGCAACAACTATGACAAGGTCATAGGGTTTTTCAGTCATTTTCGCTCAATGGCATATAATGACCGCGCGTTCGATCGTCCTTTTGGGATCGAGTTTGCGGCGCTGAAGAAAGTGGCGCCGGGTGCAGCATTGATGCTTGCCGCGGAGCTCTATCGGCTTCAACGGTTCGTCGGTCGCCGTCTCTCGGCTATTCGGCAGGACGAGTGGGATCCTGAGGTGCGGCGCACCCTGCAAGAGCTCGGCCTGTTCAAATTGCTCGCTACGCCGAACGTTTATCCAGTAATGCGGCGAGATGACAACCCGAGCCTAGAAATCATAGAATATAGCGTCGACGCCGAGGTTGACGGCAACAAGTGCGGCCATTTGCTTGATTGCCTTGCCGAAATCGCCGGTGATCTGCCGGCGCAGAACTTCATCTATGATGGACTCATAGAAGCCTTAAAGAACTCGAAGCACCACGCCTACTCGGAAGAGCGATGGTATGGGGTCGAGCCTGGCACATGGTTCATGACAGGCTCGTACGATAGGTTTGAGCGGCAGCTGACCGCGGCCGTGTTTGATTTAGGGGTTGGTATTCCTGCAACGCTGCCACGGTCGGGTTTGTGGGAACATTTAAGGCCCATCCTGAGTTTAAGTGGGTCGGATGATGCCAAGATGATTTCGGCGGCAATGGAATATGGTAGGACGCGCACCCATTTACAGGGGAGAGGCAAAGGCCTGCCAATCATGATGAGGCTGCTGGACCATCATCCCGGATATCTCAGAATTGTCAGTGGCAAAGGTGAAGCGGTTTATGATAGCTTGACAAAGTCCATCCACGAAACTAGTCACGCCGAATCAATCGGCGGCACGTTGATCGAATGGAGCATTGCAAGTGATCGGCGGAATTAAGACCATGGCTGAGAAGATCATCAACGTCGCCAAGGAATTCTCGCGGGTACCTGGCGGACGCTATTACACAGACGGTAAGGCATCTGGACAAGAATTTCGCGAGAAATTCCTCATTCCTGCATTTCAGAACTATGACCGTGTTCTTATAGAAATGGATGGCACGCGCGGCTACCCATCGTCGTTTTTGGACGAGGCCTTTGGCGGTCTTGTACGCACGCTCCACCTGACCCCGGATCAGTTTTTCGAGAAGATCAAGCTGGTAGCCTCTCCAGACTTCGACATTTACGTGCAGGACATACGTTCCTACGTCGACCAAACAACGCATGCCTGACCTCATCCAGACGTTCTTCGTCTCGATTATGGGTGGTCTTGCGACCGGTATAACTGGTCTGGTTGGCCTCTCGTTCACCCAGCGCTACACCGACAATCGAAAGTTGATCGACGCTACTCTCAATGAAATTGAGAATGTGGCCGAAGCTTGTGCGAAAGCTGCAGGCGAGGCTTGGTCCAAGGTTGGGGACCCTTCCGCCCCGGACGTATCAGAAACGGTGTGCCTGTTGCATGAGATTGCCAGCTTCATATCGTTCATAAAAGATCGGGTGCCTGGCTCGGCACTGCGGCTGGACGCAGCGCACCTCAACTTCCGTCGAGCGGCAAGTGGAGACGATTTCGACGTGAAGGATCGCCCTGCTGATTTGGGGCGCGTTAGCGAGATCAGATCCTCAAAGGCGTCGTTGAAGATGGCGTGTCGGGCAGTTATCTACGAACGAAACAGGCTCGGGATACCCTTCATTTCAGGCGATTGAGCTGTGGCGGCAGATGTTTTTACGACTCTAGAGTTCTGCCGCTCTCGAAGAGATGCTCGTACGCGAGCCGACCTTTTCGACAGCCGATTGTCGGGAGAAGTACCGTCGCGGCGCGCGAGAGGCAGCTAATCTTATAGGGTAAGTGCGGTGAGGATGCGACGATAAGTAGTCGCGCTGTCGACGCGATTGCGCTAAGTTATAAGCGGAATTTGGGCTTTGGGGGAGGCTATGACTGCATATCAGAATCAGTCTCGACGGGCGACACCTGACCTCATTGACGTTTTTATTATCATACTTCTAGCTGGTGCGATTGATATTTTCATCTTCACGATCGCTACGCAATTTGTTGCAAGAAACACATTTCAGCAGCTTCCGAGTTTTCTGACGGACGCCTACAAGGCCGTATGGGCGAGTGTGGTCTCGGGCACAGCTGGCGTCGGGCTTGTCATAGTTAAGTCCCTGAGGTCGACTCGCATTAGGCGCCCGAATTATCTGCTCTGGGTGCTGGCGACAGCAGGGACTTCGGTTGTTGCGATCGTTCTTGTGGCGATACTCGCGCAAATATTGAATCCGCGGCCGGCGCTCACAGTTCCTCCGGGCGTCGCGCTAATCTCATCCGGGATGTCTGCGCCAAGCACCTTTGAATTCAAGCCACTACCTGGCGCACCTGGCGCCGAATTCGATTTGGTTGGAACTTTTGCTGTTAGCTCCAATGAGGTTACTGGGGAGCTTAAAAGCGGGTCGTTTACCATTCCGAATGGGCTGAAATACGCGCCACAGAAGATATCCGAAGCAGCCTTTCGTGTTTGCTATTTGCATAGTGTCTACGGCGCCGACCAAATGGATCTTTTCCCGCCGATTGCAAAATCCGAAAACGCCATTCCGCTCAATATAGCGCCGGAGATGGGCAAGGCTTATACGATCCCCCCAGGTAAATTTAAGTTCCAGCTTCCGAGTGATATCAACCCTCAACGCGCGTGGCTGTGTTCCGCTTTGAACACTGATTTCGGATACATTCCTATGCAGTGACTCACCAATATCATGTCGCCGCGACTACATGATGAGTGGCTATATCCAGCTTTCCGATTTTCTCTTCGGTGGCGACGTTTCACGCGGAACGAATGCTGTAACAGATTGATTTATCGATCAGAATTTCCGCTGGACTTCCTCAGCGCCGCCCAACGCCAATTATCAGTGAGTTCATTTCTGCTGTCGACGATGCTGCCTCTCGGCGGAGGAACGGCCGCAATTTCGCGCGCACGATTGAGCTGATCAGAACGCGGCGCCGATGCCAAATCAGGAAATTCCAGCGAAGCTTCACTGGGGCGGTAAGCGACAAGCTGGGGCCATTCAGGCGGTATAGTTCCACGGCATGAGGGCTTCGATTTCGGTGTTGGGCCATGCCTTCGCAAGGCGCTCAAGCGTCTGTCTGAGCCAGGCCTGCGGATTAACGTTGTTCATTTTGGCCGTTTGAAGCAGCGTCGCGATGGTCGCCCAAGTCCTGCCGCCGCCGTCGCTTCCAGCGAATAGGCTATTTTTTCTCGTAATCGCCTGGGGCCTGATCGCCCGCTCAACAATGTTGGAGTCCAGTTCGACGCGGCCGTCTTTCAGGAAGCGCTCGAAGATATCGCGGCGCGATATGGCATAGCGGAGAGCTTCCGCGAGTTTGGATTTTCCGGATACCCGCGGCAGGCTGGCCTGCCAGAGAGTGAAGAGGTCACGAACGATCGCCGCGGAGAACTCCTGTCGTGCTGCGACACGAGCCTCAGGGCTTTGGCCGCGCACACTCTCCTCGATCTCCCACAGCTTTGCCATCCGCTCGATAGTGTCTGTAGCGACCTTCGAGCTGTTTGCGGCATGCAACTCGTAGAACTTCCTGCGGCTGTGCGACCAGCAGCCGGCCAGAGTGGCGCTGTCATTGCCTCCATCCTTGCGGACGAGCTTGGTATAGGCGGTGTAGCCGTCCACTTGCAGAATGCCGCGATAGCCGTTCAGATGTCGTGCGACGCACTCGGTGGCGCGGCTACAGGGCGGCGGTGGCTCCGCTTCACCGCCTTCAAGAATCGCGATCGGTTCCCGGTGACGATCGAAGCCCCAATGACCAAGGATCTGCAGGCGGCAATCGCCGCCATGGAGGTCGGCCGCGATGCGTATTTGCTCACCTCATTCGGAAAACCGTTCGTCATCGAGGGCCTTGGCAACAAGATGCGGGATTGGTGCGATGAGGCGGGACTGCCGCAATGTTCGTCCCACGGACTTCGAAAAGCGGCCGCCGTGGCTCTTCCCGAGAGCGGCGCTTCGGCCTCGGAACTCATGGCGATCTTCGGTTGGACCAACCTGAAGACGGCGCAAATCTACGTCGAAAAGGCAAACAGGCGGCGGATGACAGCGAACGCTTTCGAGCGTCGCGAGCGGTCTAGCGAGGCGGAAAGTGTCTCACTTTCGCGGCCTCAAAATCCAATTGAGACAAACGAGGAAAAAAGCGATGCGTAATCAAAGGGAAAATACTGGAATGGTGGGCGATGAGAGACTCGAACTCCCGACATCCTCGGTGTAAACGAGGCGCTCTACCAACTGAGCTAATCGCCCTCGATGCTCTGTGTCATCGTTCGGTGCAGCGTCTCTAACGATATTGAGAAAGAACCGCAAGCCTCTTTTTGAGTTTCTGTGCAATTTGCTTGCGGGCGCCGCTCTTCCCCATAGCGGGCATTCTCTGTAGAGGTGCGGTTGAAAAAATTCGGAGCGAAAATGACGACGCGAGAGCAGCGAGCGGCCCTTCGGCAGAGCACCCCCCGGACATTTCTGGATTACGCCCACACGGAAGAAGCACGGTTGCTGCCCGATCGTGGCAAGCTTCTCGACAATCTGCCGAAAGGCGGGATCGTGGCCGAGTTGGGCGTTGCGGAGGGTGCCTTTAGCGAGGAGATCATTTCGCGCAATCAGCCGCAGCGGCTCTATCTCATCGATCCCTGGAATATGGACCGATACTCAGAAGGTCTTCAAATCATCAATAACAAATTTGGATCGGAGATCGCCGGGGGTAGCGTTGTCATTCGCCAGGGTACGTCGCTCGATATGCTGTCCCAGTTCGACGACAGCACGTTCGATTGGCTCTATATCGACACCGATCACTCCTTCGCGCTGACATGGCAGGAGCTCCTGCTGGCGGATCGCAAAGTAAAGCCGGATGGCAGAATCGCTGGCCATGATTTCTGCACGGGTAATACGGTCAAACCCGTCGTCTATGGGGTTGTCGAGGCGGTCAACAAGTTCTGCGTGGCGTACGGCTGGCGCTTCGAATTTCTGACGCTCGAGCCGGATGCTCACTTTTCCTACTGCCTCAAGCGTATCGGCGCATCGCGATAGCCGTCAGGAGCTTACATATCGATCGTGCCGAGTTCCTGCTTGGCTTCCAGATACCACTCGACGAAGGCCTTGGCGCCTATTTCTAAAGGGGTGTTCGGCTGGTAGCCTGTCAGGGTGAGGAGAAGGTCAGGGCTTGCAAAGGTGCGGGGCACGTCGCCCCTCTGCATGGGAAGCATGACGTGCTTTGCTCCGTGCCCCATTACATTCTCGACCTTCTCGATGAAGTCCATGAGGCTGACCGGTTGCCCGCCGCCGATATTGACGATGCGAAAGGGAGCCTGGTGAGAAAGCGTTTCAATTCCTGCGTCGGTGACGCGGTTGGTTTCCGAGGGAATGACGTCTGACAGCCTGACCACGGCTTCGACCAGATCGTCAATGTAGGTGAAATCGCGGCTCATATTGCCCTTGCCGTAAATCTCGATCGGCTTGTCCTCGATCATGTTCTTGACGAACTTGAAGAGCGCCATGTCGGGCCGGCCCCACGGGCCGTAAACGGTAAAGAAGCGGAAGGCCGTGGTCGGAATCTTGTAGAGATGTGAATAGCTATGCGCCATCAACTCCATGGACTTCTTGCTGGCGGCATAGAAGCTCAGCGGCTCGTCGGCGCGGTCGGTCTCGCGGAAGGGGACGATCGTATTGGCGCCGTAGATCGAGGAGGTCGAGGCAAGCATGAGATGGCGAAGCTCGATACGGCTGGCTAGCTCCAGAATGTTCCAGGAACCTTCGATGTTTGAACGCAGATAGGCTTGCGGGTTTTCGATGCTGTAGCGCACACCGGCTTGCGCGGCCAGATGAACGAGAACATCCGGCCTTGCAGCTGAAACGGCGGCCTCCAGCGCTGCCTTGTCTTCCAGCATAGCGACAATCGGGCGGAAGGCAGGATATTGCATCAGCGCGGCATGACGCATCTCCTTCAGCCTGACATTGTAATAGGCTGTCAGTCCGTCGAAGCCTGTTACCTCATGCCCATCCTGCAACAGCCGGCGGGCCAGATGAAAGCCAATGAAGCCTGCCGTTCCCGTAATGAAGTAGCGCATCTCTGCCTTTTCTCGGGTCCCCTGCCGATGGCAAGTAGCCGAATCCCTATTTGCTCGCTTCCCTTATCGGATAGATGCTCCCGAGATCAACAATCACCTAGATTTTCGGGCGATTTTGAAGCGCTGGCACCACATTCATAGCGCCGCATACCGGCTGCGCTAACCGGCGTCCTCCAGCTTCTCTTGGCATATCAACGTCACCGTTTCTTGGAGAACCTTCACTCGCTCGACCAGCCATGCGAGATCTTCTGCGGTAATCTCATAGCTCGCTGAATAGCGGGCTTCGACATATGCCCTAGACAGGAGTTCGAACCGTCGGCGGGCAATGCGATTGTCTCTTGGCCAGGCGTTGACCAGCCTCCTATCCAGGTCCTCTGCCTTGGAGCGCAGAACCTTGATGCGATGCGATTTCGGGCTGTAGAGCGTCAGCGTTAGCAGAAGGCAATGATAGGCGCGCTCGGTTGCCTGATGAAGCATGAAGGCGCCGTCGCGCCAGATGTTTCGTTCGAGCATCAGTTGGGCTCCAACGAGGGCCTCTTGCGACAGCTGGTACCATTGCTCGAAATTTTTCTGTGCCTCAGCTTTCGCCTCGTCCTTGGTCAGTGGCTTCGGATGGGCCAGTGGATAGCCTTCCTCTTCGTAGAGAACCTTTCCGTCTCTTTTGATATCGACGAAGAAGGGTCGGCCGCGTGAGAGCTGGTCGTTGACATCATGCAGGCTGTGGACGATCGGGATGACCGGCGTTTCGATCCGGTGGGCGATCTGCTCTCGGAGAAGCCGCTCATCCAGGCCGAGCCACAGTTCTTGCTCTTGCGCGAAGGTCTCGGAATTGACGACGATCAGGATATCGTAATCGGAGCGGTAGCCGCTCAAACGGTCCTCCACCCAGTCGCCGCGCGCATAGGATCCGTAGAGAATAACCTTGAGGATTTTGCTATTGGCCTTCTTCGACGACTGCTTGGTGGCACGGAACTGCTCGACCTCTGAAAATATGATTTCCAGCACACGGGCAAGCTCGCGCCGTTTGTTGGCCGGCAAGTGGTCGAGAGTATCGGTCAAGGTCAAAGCCGCGTCAAAGTCTTCGGTAGGAATCGTATCCATCGTAACGGCTCACCCGATGTTTCGCACGTGTAATTTCTACGCGATTATTGCCGACGGAGCAACCACAGATAGATTTTAGGATGTTGTGATCCTGATTTCGTATCTGTGTTTTTGGAAGCTGAAACTGTACCAGAAGCCTCGCGAAACGAGGCGAGTGTATGCTCCTTTCGGACTCAATACCAAAATCCGGATTGCCTCAGTGTGCTTCATCGCTTGAGCACCCAAACGGTCTTGCCGTTCTGCGACGCTTCGATGCCGGCTTTGGTCCGCGTCAGTTGAAGGCATTTTTCGGCCTCCCCCGGCCGCGGCCTTATGCAAATCCCATCCGGAGCGGCCCTCCATGTCGGACTTATGCTCACCAGGCTGTCGCTGATCGTTCCACCGCCATCCGGACGAAACACGAGGATGTTTGAGGCTTTTCGTTTGACGACGACCATCTCCCACGGCTTGCCGTCGGCGATGACGCCGGAAAGAGGTTCTTCGGCTCGCGCCGGTGCGCCGGCGAAAATTGCAAGGACAAGCAATGGCATGAAAAATTGGCAAGAAGAGAGGTCGCCTGGCAAGCGAGCTGCGCGCATTCCGTGTTCCTTTGCGTGAGTATGACCCTCTGATGGCAGGTCGTGATCGAGGGATAAAATTAAGCGAGCGGAACATGGCCATGCCCTTCCGCCGGTGGTGATGTTGTCGCGATATTCTCCAACGCGCTCGGCAATGTCATCACGAGATATATTTTGATTTGTTAAGCGCGCTGAGCCGTCTATCGCCGCATTGCCGTCACTCGATGGGATCATGCGGCATGTCTGCAGCAGCGCAAGTTTGCACAAATGCCGCGCACCGGAATATCCCATCTGTCGTTTCGGCATGGTCACAGCGCAAGCCGCTCTGAAAACAAAATGAGCATCACGATCGGACCGCCGAGAAGCGCACCAAACAGGATCGTCACGAAGAACAGGTTTGCGAGCATGCGAGCAATGGTCTTGCGCGTCATGGCTGGCCACCGACCCGTCTTGCCGGTTCTAGCGGCACGGGATGCGGTTTCATCCCGACCATCGGCATCTTGCCTGCCCAGACATGGACAATCTTTCCGTCCCTTCTGACGATGAGGATGATCGGCCATTGCCTGGTGCCTGGTGTGCCGCATGCCGCACCGAAGATCACGATGGTAGTTTGAATGGATTCGACAACCACCGGCGCCGCTGCTGGTTCTGTCGTTCGTTTTGAAGCCATGCTCTGTTCCAAAGGATGAGGGCGGGTGAGGTCTGCCCGCCGTTTCCAAGTTGCGTGGCTTCTATTTGGGCTCCGACAATTGCGGAAGCATGACCGGATTTGTTTTTCCGCATGTAGTGCTGCCGCGACGCGAAAGGAAAAGACTCACTACGCGCATCAAACACATGAGGATCGCCGCACTGCCGGACTGATGCCTACTTCGGCCGGCTCGATCTCAAACGTATCGACCTCGGTCATGGCAAGCGTCAGATCGTGGTCGACGGTCGATTGGACAGTAAGTATCAGATCACTGTGCCGGCGGCACTCGACGCCGGCGTCTGAAGCTTACCGCGCACAAGTCAGTCTCCTCGTTCGGGTTCTGCCACTCGTTGCTGAGGAGGGTGTCTTCGCTTTGAAGGGCGCCATGGCCATCAATCTCTTCGTTAGAGACCTTCCACGCCGGTCGGTCGATATCTGACCTATCTGCCGGTTGAGGACCGTGCGACGTCCCTCGCCAAGATCGACGCCGCCATACGGCGGATTGGTGCTCGCATGGGGTATGCCGCGCAGCCGCAGCCAGGTCGTATCGGTGCACAGCGAGGCTTCAATTCTGGATGAAGTACGGTCAGTCGCATTAGCTAACCCTGAAAGAACGAAACTGCGAACGACCGTCAGAGAAGGCCCTTGGTCTTGAGGTCGGCGGCGAAGGTGGCGAGCGGCATGACCAGCGTGAACGTGTGGTTCTCCAGCGGCTCGGCCCCATAGCTGGCATACCATTGGGCCGCGCGCTCGCCCTTGGCGTCGATAATCAATAGCACGCCGCCAGCCTCGGACGCGATCCGGAGGCAGCGAAGCGCCGCGGCGACGAGGAGCTGGCCGCCCAAACCATGGCCCGCGACGGAGACATCGGTCGCGATCCGGGCCAGCTTGAAGCCAGGAACTTCGTGTTGGGCCAGCCCCTTTGTCATCGACGCCGGCACGCCTGCGTGCGCCACAGTGTAGAATCCCAGCACGCGGTTGGGCGTAGAGGCGTCGATTGCACAGAAGGTCTTTGAGGCGTTCTGTTCGTGACTTTGACCGGCGTAGCGTCGGAGGAAATCGTTTATCGCCGGATCGCCGCAGTCGAAGGACTGGCGACCATGCGAATTCGCGATTGCTTCCTCTCTCCAGTCGGGCAGCGTCATAGAGTGTCGGGCAACGCCGCTATCGCTGCCCGCAGCTTCGCGTTGGGCTTGGGCGGATTTTCTAGCAGTTCGAGCACGCGCGCATGATCGCGCGCCGTTAGACGAACGACCTCGGCCGCCTCGATCACGGCTTCGGCTTCGCGGCGATCGGGATTAAGTGGGAAATCCTCGCCTCTCGAAAGGCACGGCCTCTCAGTTCTTGTGGGGCCGGCCCATCGGATATGAACCCTGCTTGGCTAAACTCATCAGGCTAGGGCTTTTTCAGCGCATCCAGCATCCGGAATCGCCGCTTGCGCTCCAGTGGCAAGGCAGGCCAGCGACCCAGCAACGGCTGCGCGTCGAAGTGCCTTTTTCAGGTCCAGCCCCTGTTCGAGGCTGCCCGCGAGGTAGCCACAGAATGTGTCACCGGCCCCGACCGTATCCACCGGTTCGATTTTCAGGCTCTTTGCCTGAGTAATCTCGCCGTTATGGGCCGCCATCACACCGTCGGCACCAAGTGTCAGTACGAAAGTCTGACCGTTCTGGCGATGCAGGCGCAGCAAGGCCTCGTGCCGCTCGCTTAAATCCGTGAGCGTTGAACCGACGAGCAGGTCAAATTCGGTCTCGTTGGACACGACGATATCTGCGAATGCGGCAAGCCGAGCCACGTCCGCGGTAAATGGCGCTGTGTTGAAAATGGTCGTGATGCCCTTTCTGCGTGCGGCTTTCAGCGCATGCTCAACGGTCTGTGCCGGGATTTCCATCTGCAGCATCAGCAGGTCGCCGCTTGTCATTCCCGCTACCGCTTCGTCTGCCATGTCCGTATCGACGGCGCTGTTTGCGCCAGCGATAATGGTGATCATATTTTCTCCAGAGGTATCGACGAGGATGATTGCGGTGCCGGTCGCCGATGGCATGGTCTTCACCCCGGAAACATCCACCGAGGCAGAGCGAAGCATGCTGAGTGCCCCTGCGGCAAAGCTGTCGTCACCGACGGCACCAACCATACGCACCGCGCTGCCCGACAATTTTGCCGCTAATGCCTGATTGGCGCCTTTGCCGCCGGCCGAGGTGGCAAAACACTTCCCCGCGACGGTTTCGCCGGCCCGCGGCAGGCGTTCGGTGGTGGCGACGAGGTCCATGTTGATGGAACCGAGTACGGTGATCATGGCAGGGTCCTGTTCTGGTTTGTGGCCTCGCCGGTTGGTTCCGAGGCTGTAATTCGACGTTAAATGCAAGCCACTGCAACGGGTTATGAGAAACGTGTCTTTCGGCGCTTGACAGTGTCCCGACCGTGGATAGTTTAGAGGTCATACCACGGTCTGGACAGAAAATGACAGTCAAAAAAACGATCCGACGCGAACCCCAGGAAGTAGGCGCCCATAACAGGGTCGCGGCATTTCTGCGCGATCAGCTCCTGTCGGGGGAATTGAAGGCGGGCGATTGCCTTCTTCCCGAGCGGGAGCTGGCGGCGCATCTGAATGTCAGCCGGCCTGTCCTCCGCGAAGCGCTGCGCGCCTTGTCGATGATCGGCGCCGTCGAGATCCGCCACGGCGTCGGCACGATCGTGCGCCGTCCGGATGCAACGGCGCTTGGTGACGTCTTCAGCTTCATGCTCGCCCACGGCTCGAACGTGACCGGCGATATCATGGAAGCGAGAAAGGCGATCGAACACCACGCGGTGCGTCTGGCCTGCCAGCGTGCGACCGAGCAGGATTTTTCCAATATCGCCAATGCGCTCGGTCACATCGTCGAGACGATCGACAATCCCGAGCTTGGCGGCATCGCCGATTTCAAGTTCCACGAAGCAATCGTCGCCGCGTCGCATTCGCCGACCCTGGTGACGATCTACGCATCGATTTCCCAGTTGATGATGCGCTCGCATCTGGAGCGCCGCGAAAAGATCATCCGGGTTGAGGGGATCGAGGAGTTTCTGATCGACCACCACCGGCTGATCCTGGAGGCCCTTGCCGCCCGCGACCGGGTCCGGACGGACGATCTTCTGCACCAGCATTTCGAGATCGGTGCCGACTTCCGGCGCCGCGCCAGTCTGCACGACATTTCCAGGGGAACGGGCGCCTCGCGCTAGTTTTCCATTCGATCAAAAGGGAGGATATTCATGAACATTGTTATCGGTAGCGACCATGCGGGTTTTCCGCTGAAGGCGGATGTCGTCGAGGTGCTGAAGGAGCTTGGCCATACGGTCGAGGATATCGGAAGTTTCACGCCCGATCCGGTCGATTTTCCGGATATTGCCGGCCTTCTCTGCAAGAAGGTGCGTGATGGCGCAGCCGAACGCGGCATTCTTGTCTGCGGCACGGGCGTCGGCGCGGCAATCGCTGCCAACAAGATCAACGGCATTCGTGCTGCCGTCTGCCATGATGTGCATTCGGCCCATCAGAGCGTCGAGCATGACGACGTGAACGTCATGTGCATCGGTGCCAAGATCGTCGGCCCCTGGCTCGCCCGTGACCTCGTCGTTGCCTATCTCGATGCGCAGTTCGACCGGAACGAGGATTTCGTTCGCCGTGTCGAAAAGCTCTCCGCTCTGGAAAAGGCGCAATAAGCGCAGTGAACGTTGATAGGGAGAGCAGACATGGCCAACAATAACCTGCCGAAACTGGCCTTCATCGGCCTCGGTGTGATGGGCCGTGAAATGGCCGGACACCTGATTGCCGCGGGATATCCGGTTAGGGTTTTCGACATTTTTGCCGATGCCGTCAAAAGCCTCGCGGAAAAGGGCGGCATCGCCTCTGCCAGCGTCGCCGAGGCGGTTGCGGATGCGGAAATCACCATCTCGATGTTGCCCAATACGCCGCAGGTGGAAGACGTGGTCTATCGCGACGGCGTTCTCGACAACATGCCGCAGGGTGGCATCTTCATCGACATGAGCACAATTTCGCCGGAAGCGACCCGGTCGATGGTGGCAGCACTGTCGGCAAAGTCGATCGCGATGCTGGACGGTCCGGTTTCCGGCGGTCCGATCGGTGCCAAGAATGCAGCGCTTTCGATCATGGTGGGCGGAGAGCGGTCTGCCTTCGATCGCGCCGAGGCCGTGCTAAAAGTTATGGGCACGACGATCAGCCATGTCGGCGCCCCGGGTGCCGGACAGACGGTCAAGCTCTGCAACCAGCTCGTCTGCGCGGTCAACATTCAGGCCGTGTGCGAAGCACTCGCGCTTGGCCGTGCCAGCGGCGTTGATCTGGAGCAGATGCGCGACGTTCTGCTCGGTGGTTCGGCGTCCTCCTGGATGCTGGAGAAGCTTGGACCAGCCATGATCGCGGGCGATGCCAGCGCCGGCTTCCGCATCGATCTGATGCTGAAGGATCTCCGTCTGGTTCTGGAAATGGCAGACCAGAAGGACGTGCCGCTGCCGGCAACCTCGCTCGTCACCTCGCAATATGTCGAGGCGCGTGCGCATGGCGAAGGATCGAATGGCAATCAGGCCCTGTTCAAGGTCTACGACCGGATGAGTGGCCAGGATGCTTCGGCCGCATGGGCAGGCCGCCCATGACTTTCGACTTCTCCGTCGTCCTCCTTCGCTGGCAGATGCTGGTCGACGGCATGGCGCTGACGGCTCAGCTGGCGCTTGTCACGACCCTGACCGGCTTCATCATCGGAACGGCCTGCGCCATAGCACGCCGCTCCGGTGGACCGGTTCTGCGGGCAATCGCCTCGACCTATATCGAGAGCGTCCGCAACACGCCGTTTCTGGTGCAGATCTTCGTGGTCTATTTCGGCCTGTCGAGCCTAGGTTATTCCTTCGGTGCGATCTTCGTGGCGATCCTCGCGCTGACGGTGAATGTGGGTGCCTATACGGCGGAGATCATGCGTGCCGGCTTCGATGCCATCCAGAAGGGCCAGTGGGAGGCCGGCGAATGCCTGGGCCTTTCCCCAGTCCAGCTCTACTGGCATGTGGGCCTCAGGCCCGCGATGGAACGGGTCTATCCGGCGCTGACCAGCCAGTTCATCCTCTTGATGCTGGCCTCCTCGGTGACCTCCCAGATTTCTGCCGAGGAACTGACGGCAGCCGGCAATTTCATCCAGTCGGAGACCTACCGGCCCTTCGAGACCTATCTCGTCATCGCCGTCATCTATCTCTTCCTGTCGATCGTCATGCGTGCCCTGTTCTGGGCGCTCGGCATGGCCCTGTTTCCGCGCCGTCGCCGGCTCGGCACGCCGCTGTAAGGGAGGCGATCGTGACGACTGCATTCAATCACAACCATCTGATCTTCCTACTGAACGGCGTCGTCTGGACGCTTGTCCTGTCGGCCATGGCATTTGTCGGCGGAGGGATCGTCGGATTTCTCGTCGCAATGGCGCGGATCACGCCGTCCAAGGCCGTCCGTCTCATTGCGGCAACCTATGTTCAGCTGATCCAGGGCACGCCGCTTCTGGTCATCATGTTCATCATCTATTTCGGGCTGCCGACGCTCGGCTTTTTCATCACGCCGCTGTTTGCCGCTGGCATCTCGCTGACCATCTATGTCAGCGCCTATCTCGGCGAGATCTGGCGCGGTTGCCTGGAATCCGTTCCGAAGGCGCAATGGGAGGCCGCCGAATGCCTGGCGCTCTCCAAGCCGCAGCGCATGTTCAAGGTTATCCTGCCGCAGGCGATCCGGATCGCTACGCCACCGACCGTCGGTTTCAGCGTCCAGATCGTCAAGAATACGTCGCTCGCCTCGGTCGTCGGTTTTGTCGAACTGACCCGTGCGGGACAACTCATCAACAATTCGATCTTCGAGCCCTTTCTCATCTACCTCATCGTTGCAGCGCTCTATTTCTGCCTGTGCTTCCCGCTTTCGGCGGCCAGCCAGCGTCTTGAACGCATGGGGCCGAGACGGCGCGCGCTGGTCAAGCCGGCCGCCTAAGGCCGCGACAATAAAGGGAGGCAGGTCATGTCGATGATCGCGTTAAATCAGGTGAAGAAGAGTTTTGGCGCCGTAACCGTGCTGCAGGGGGTGACCTTCTCCGTCAACAAGGGCGAGGTTGCGGCACTGATCGGCGCAAGCGGCTCCGGCAAGAGCACGGCCCTTCGCTGCGTCGATCGGCTGGAAGTCATCGACAGCGGCGAGATCACGGTTGCCGAGCACAAGGTGCATGATCCGAAACTCGATCTGCGCAAGCTGCGGCTCGATGTCGGCATCGTCTTCCAGAGCTACAATCTGTTTCCGCATCTGACGATCGAGGAAAATATCACCCTTGCGCCGCGATCGGTGAAGAACGTGCCGAAGGCGCAGGCTCGCCAACTGGCGCAATCCGCGCTCGAACGCGTCGGCCTCGGCGACAAGGCGAACCATTATCCCGAACAGCTATCCGGCGGCCAGCAGCAGCGTGCTGCGATCGCTCGGTCGCTAGCTATGGAACCGAAGGTCATGCTGTTCGACGAGGTCACGTCGGCGCTCGACCCGAAGCTGACCGGCGAGGTTTTGCGCGTCATCGAGAAACTCGCCGAGAGCGGCATGACGATGATCATGGTCACCCACGAGATGAATTTCGCCCGCAAGGTCGCTGACCGCGTGATCTTCATGCATCGCGGCCTTGTGCATGAGGAAGGCGACGCCTCGATTCTCAATGCGCCGAAAACGTCGGAGCTGCAGGAGTTCCTGAGTCACGATCTTTGAACTGAAAAACCAACGGAGGAGAATGAAAATGTTGAAGACACTTCTTGCTCTTGGCGTCGTGGGAGCGATGCTGACGGCCCAGACAATGCCGGCAATGGCCGACACCTACGCCAATATCATCTCGGCGAAGAAGATCCGGGTATCGACCGATCTCGCCATACCGCCCTCTGGCATGCTCGACGCCAATTTGAAGCCCGTCGGTTCGGATGTCGAGACGGCGCAGCTTCTTGCAAAGGACTGGGGCGTCGATGTCGAGTTCGTCCAGACGACCGGTGCAACCCGCATTCCCAATCTGCAGACCAACAAGGCCGATATCGTCATCTCGACCTTGTCCGTTACACCGGAGCGCGCCCAGGTCATCGATTTCTCCAAGCCCTATGCCGGCCTTCTGTCGGTCATTGCGGCACCGGCTTCCTCGCCGATCAAGGATTGGGCCGATCTCAAGGGCCAGACGGTGACCGTCACCCGCGGCACGACCCAGGACAGCGAGCTGACAAAGATGGCGTCCGAGCATGGTTTCACTGTTGCGCGCTACGACGATGACGCAACCATGGTGACGGCTGCCGTCTCGGGCCAGGCAAAGGCCATCGCGACATCGGCAACGCTGGTCAAGCAGGTTCATGACAAGAACCCGACGCTCGCCTTCGAGCCGAAAATCACCATCCGTGTCCTCAATCTCGCAATTGGTGTTCGCAAGAACGAGCCTGAGCTCCTCGCAAAGGTCAACGATTGGGTTGCTGCCAATCTTAAAAACGGCAAGCTCAACGATATCTACCAGAAATATCACGGAACTCCGCTCCCGGCCGAGATCGTCAACGCTCAGTAAATTGCGTTTCCTACAAAAGAACCGTCATGGCGGAAGCTCGTCTTATGGTGCGAGCGTCCGCCATTTTCATGCTTTCCGGTCCACTTTCGGATAATGCCGAGCGGCTCCGCGCGCCGCGCCAAGATGGCTCAGCATCAAGCTTGAGGCCAGCGCCCTGTCGCCCTGGAAGATGGCCTCAATGATGTCGAGATGCTCGCGGCACCAGTCGCGGACGCGGCGCCGGTTCGAATAACCGCCGAATTCGAGAAGCCGTCGCAATCGGTTCTGCTGCTGAATGGCCTGCAGGAAGAAGATATTGCCGCTGAACGCGGCGATCATTTCATGAAACTGTGCATCTGTCTCGAACAGCTGGCGCGGATCGACGCTGGCTATGTCGGGATGTCCCTCAAGGTAGAGGTGTTCAAGGCGTGAGCGCTCGAGCAGGCCGGCATCGAATTGAAAACTGCTCAAAAGCAGCCCGGCCGGTTCCAAAGTGCTGCGGTAGTCATAGCTGTCGCGCAGGGCCACCTGGGAATCGAGCGTCGGCCGAAACGTCCAGCCGCGGCCGCTATTGCGCGATAGCAGCCCGTCATTGACCAGATGCGTCAGGGTTCGTTGTAAAAGTGTCCGGTCGATATTGTAGCGCCGGGTGAGTTCCGCCTGGGTGATGCTGTCGCCGAGAATGCCGGACAGCCTGTCTTCCACGATGCGCGCATAGAGATCCTGATCGGCAGTGGCCGGCACTTCCAGCTCGGTCCGATGAAGCGCGACCTGTTGCGCCTTGAGGAAAAACCCCTGGTTCTTTCTCGCCTCGACAATGCCGCGTTCTGCCAGCAGGTTGAGGGCTGCTCTGACCGGTGTCCGCGAGACGCCAAGCATGTCGCCGAGCTGCTGTTCGCGCAGATGATGCCCGATCTCGAATTTCGCGTCGCGAATGAGGTCGAGAATCTGGTTGGCAAGGCGATGCCGACCCTGCTGCGCATTTGTCGTCACCACCGGTGCGAGTTTTGTATCGTTGACAGACATGTTGTACAATCATGCGGCTGTTATTCGTGTGCCTGACTAATAGCCATTCATCGGGAAAAGTCTATCTCTGGATGGTAAGCGCGTGTTGAATTACGCGAAACGCCGGAATTCGGGATCGAGAATCTCGGATTCTGTGGCAAAAATCATCAAGAAGGTCAAAAAATAGGCATGGTTTAAGAGTGCACAATATTTCACTTTCTTGCTTGACTCTCAAATTTCTTGGATTGTATTGTTGTAGTCAGAAAATGCAATGTTGACATAACAACAAGGGAACTCGCATGCTCAAGAACATCCTCGCCGCATTGATTTTGCCACTTGGTATCGCCGCTTCTGCATCCGCCGCCGAGCTTCCTGCCAGCGGGCTGGTGGAGAAAGGCGCGCTCACATACGGTGTCGCCGCGACCTTCGCTCCGTTCGAATTTCAAAAGGACGGCCAGCTTACCGGTTTCGACATCGATCTCATCGCTGCCTTGTCCAAGAAGCTGAAGGCCGAGACGAAGCCGATGAATATGGAGTTCAAGGGCCTCATTCCGGCGCTGATCGGCGGCCGCCTCGACCTCATCAACTCGGCCATGTACATCAATCCGGCCCGTTCCGAGCAGGTCGACTTCATTCCCTACCTGAAGATCGGCAATATGGTGATCGTCCAGGCGGGCAATCCGAAGAAGATCACCGGCCGCGATGACAGCCTGTGCGGCAAGACGGTCTCCGTCACGCTCGGCGGCATTCAGGAAAGCCAGGCGCGTGCCGACGATGCACGCTGCAAGGCCAAGAACCTCGAAGGCGTCAAGGTTCTGACCTTCCCGACCGCCCAGGATTCCGCGCTGACCTTGCGTCAGGGCCGCGCCGACGCGACCTTCGATTCCACGCCGGGCGCCGTCGTGCTGCAGAGCTCCGTTCCCGGCGTCTACCAGACGGTTGGCGAAGAATTCGAATCCAACACCAGCATCGGCATGGCAACCCGCAAGGGCGATGCAGCGGTGCAGAAGTCGATCAAGGATGCCCTGAGCGAGATTGTCGCCGACGGCACCTACAAGACCCTGATCGAAAAGTGGAAGCTGCCGCCATCGGTCGCGATCTTCAACTGATCTGTCCGATAACAAAGAGAAAAGGAGAGCGGGATGTCACTTGATCTGGTCTTCGACTATGTCTTTTCACCCGCTTTCTTCCATGGCGCGCTGCTGACCCTGGTCATCACGGTGACCTCGTTGTTCTTCGGAATTATAACCGGTCTCGTCGTGGCGCTCCTGCAGGAATCGCGCATCAAGCCGCTGCAGATATTCACGCTTGTCTATCTGTGGCTGTTCCGCGGCACGCCCGTCCTGTTCCAGATCATCTTCATCTACAACGTGCTGCCGACATTCGGCATCATGCTGTCTGCCTTCGTCAGTGCGGTAATAGCGCTCTCCCTGAACGAGGGCGCCTATATGGCGGAAATCATTCGCTCCGGCCTGCAGGCGGTCAAGAAGGGTCAGCGGACGGCGGGTCTGGCGCTCGGCATGAGCCGGTTTGCCGTGATGCGTTACATCGTCATCCCGCAGGCCGCCCGCATCGTGCTGCCGCCGACGGGCAACCAGATGATCGGCATGCTGAAGACGAGTGCCCTCGTCTCGGTGGTCGCCGTGGAAGAGCTGCTTCTCGTCGCCAACCAGACGGCAAGTTCCAACTTCAAGTATTTCGAGGCGCTGACGGCTGCCGGCATCTATTACCTGGCGCTGACCACGATTTTCATGGGCCTCCAATATCTTCTCGAACGTGCTCTCGACCGCAAACGGCCGCGTGAAAAGCGTCGTGCTGTTCCCTTGATGGCGCGTCTGACTGCGCTCACCGAAAAGACAGAAGCCCGATGAAGGACAAATCCCCGATAAAGGATAAGGCGATGACAGCTTCCGACCGCCAGCCGCTGCTCGAAATCATGGGGATCAACAAGAGCTTCGGCGATCTCCAGATCCTGAAGGCCTGCAGCCTGAATGTCCGCAGCCGCGAGACCATGGTCATTATCGGCCCGTCCGGATCCGGCAAGTCGACCCTGCTGCGCTGCATCAACCTGCTGGAGCCGGCCGATGACGGCAATATTTTCTTCGAAGGCAATGACATTGCCCGCGAATCGCGCCGAGCGCCGGAAATCCGCCGCCAGATCGGCATGGTGTTCCAGAATTTCGAACTCTTCCAGCACCTGACGGCGATCGAGAACATCATGCTGGCTCCGATGAAGGTGCTCGGCATGAGTCGCAGCGATGCCCATGACGTCGCCATGGATCTTCTGAAGAAGGTGCGTATTCCCGAGCGCGCCGATTTCTTCCCCGACGAACTTTCCGGCGGCCAGCAGCAGCGGATCGCGATTGCCCGCGCGCTCGCTATGAAGCCGAAGCTGATGCTGTATGACGAGCCGACATCGGCACTGGATCCCGAAATGATCCGCGAAGTGCTGGACGTGATGGCCGAGCTCAGCAGCGAAGGCATGACCAGCATCGTGGTGACCCACGAAATGGGCTTCGCCAAGCGCGCGGCAGACCAGATCGTTTTCATGGAAAACGGCGAAGTGATCGAAAACGCCTCGCGCGATGCCTTCTTCGGCGGGACCGTCAATGAACGGGCCACACGCTTCCTCGACCAGATCCTGCACTAGGTGACATGCAATCATGACCAATAGGCCAGACATCGCACGCATGAAGCGCGAGCTTGCGGAAATCATCGCCATCCGCAGCGAAAACCCGCCGGGCGGTGAGGCCGATGTCGCCGTCTATGTCGAGCGGCTTCTGAAGGACGAGGGCTTTTCGGTCTCTCTCACCGAATACAAGCCGGGACGTTTCAATGTCGAAGGCAGACTGGAAAACGGTCCGGGTCCGGTCTTTGCCTTTAATACCCATATGGATACGGTGCCTGCCGGCGACGGCTGGACCTCCGACGCCTTCACGCTGCGGGAGGAAGACGGCAAGCTTTTCGGGCGTGGTGCCTGCGACTGCAAGGGGCCGCTGATTGCCATGATCGAAGCGATGCGGATGCTGGCGGCAGACCGCACGACATGGTCGGGCACGCTTCTCGGCGTTTTCGTCGGTGACGAGGAGATCGCCAGCGAAGGCGCCAAATATTATGCCGCGACCAAGCCGAATATCGATTTCGCGGTGGTCGGCGAACCGACATCCAACACGACCTATTCGGCCCATAAGGGCAGCCTGCGACCGGTCGTGCGCGTGCATGGTGTCACCGCCCATTCCGGCACGCCGCATCTCGGCGACAACGCCGTCTATCGCGCCGGCCAGCTTCTGACCCTGATCGAGGCCTATCATAACGAGGTCGTGCGCAAGCGGACGCATCCTCTGGTCGGCGAAGCCAGCCTGACTGTCACGCGTATTTCCGGCGGCCATGCGGACAACGTGCTTCCCGGCTCGTGCGACATGCTGCTCGACCGGCGCATGGTGCCGGGCGAGGACGAGGATGCGGTAAAGCAGGAATTCGCCGCTCTCCTGAAGGATGCCCATGATCGTTTCGGCGTGAAGGCGGAAATCGTCGATTACAAGGCGACCACCGGCAGCGCCACGGAAACGGCCGGTGACCATCCGGTCGTGCTCGCAAGTCTGGAGGCATGCAAGGAGAATGGCACGGCCGATCCGGGCCCTTTCGGGTTCCAGGGCGGCTGCGATCTGGTGCACTTCCGCTCGCTCGGCGCGCAGGGAACGGTGATCGGGCCTGGCAGTCTTTCCGTGGCCCATAAGGCGGACGAATTCGTGCCGCTGGACGAATTCGTCACCTGCAGCGTCATCTATCGCGACGTTGCCAGAAAGATGCTGCGGCCGAACCCATGAGAGCCTCCCTCCACAGAGCCATGCTCCGATATGGCGGCGGGCTTCTCCTCCATACGGCCTCGTCCGGTCCGGTCGGCGGTCTCGACACGCTTTACCTGACGCTGGAGCATGGCCAGCGTACCGGGATCGGCGAAGTCCGCATCAACATAGCCTATCTGAACGGGATCAGCCCGGAGACCTGCCTCGAAAAGGTTTTGGGTGTCCTGGGTGGTATGGACTGGTCGATGGACCCCGTCGCGATGCAGGCCGAACTGGCCGCGCGGGCGGATGTGATCGCGCCGGTGCGGATGCTGATCGATATCGCCCTTCACGATCTGATCGCCCGCGAGAAGGGTGCCACGGTCTTTGCAATGCTCGGCGGCAGTGCTGCGCCGATCGTGCGTTACGCCACCAACCAGACCCTGTTCATATCCTCGACGGAACGGTTTCTGGCACAGGCCGAGACCTATGTGACACGCGGTTTCCGCGATCTGAAAGTGCGCGTCGGCGGCGGCGATTTTTCCGAGGACGTTGCGCGGCTTGCAGCCCTGCGCCATCGTTTCGGCGATGCGGTCAAGCTTGCGATCGATGCCAACGGTTCGTGGAGCGAGGCGCAAGCTGCCGCAAATCTTAAGACGCTTGCTCGCTTCGGGCTCGCCTATGTCGAACAGCCGGTCGCGCCGGGTGACTGGGACATGCTGAACCGTCTAGCGGAGGCAAGCCCGCTGCCGCTGATGCTTGACGAGAGCGTTGCCACATCCGCGGATATCGATGCGATCGTCGCCGCCAAGGGTCGTCTATGGGCGCATTTGAAGCTGGTGAAACTCGGTGGCATCGCTGTCAGTCTGACTGCTGCAAAGCGGCTCTTAGGTGCACACATCCCTTTCATGATCGGACAGATGAACGAAGGCGCGGTCGCGACGGCGGCAGCACTTCATCTGAGCTGTGCGGCCGGCCCCCGGTTTGCCGAACTTTATGGCGCCGATGGCCTGGAAAACGATGCGGCGGCCGGGCTGGTCTACCGGGATGGCGGTGTCGAGGGACCTGCCACCACGGGTTTGGGTTTGGAATTCGATGCGTCGAAGGCGCATCTGGTCAAGGAGTTTGAAGCATGAGCATTCAAAGCGATATCGTACAGGGACAGGAGTCAGCCTTCCCGAGAGAAGAATACGCTCGCCGTCAGGCACTCGCCCGTGAAGGGCTTGCGGCGGCAGGCCTCGACGCGCTGGTCGTGACCGGCCCTGAAAACATCTTCTATCTGACCGGCCAGCAGACACCGGGTTATTATACGTTCCAGGCGCTGATCCTGCCGGCCGACGGCGATCCGGTATTCCTCATCCGTCAGCTCGAATATTTCAATTTCATCGCCAACACGTTCATTTCTGACGCTGTCGTCTATCAGGACGGCGAGGATCCGCTCGGCCTTCTGGTCAAGCTGATCGAAAGCCGCGGTCTGGCCTCAAAGCAGATCGCCATCGACAAGCGTGGCTGGTTCCTACCGATTGCCGTTTATGAGGCACTGCAGGCCCGGCTTGGCACGATCGGCGACGGCGCCGGCGTCATCGAGAAATTCCGCGCAATCAAGTCACCGCTCGAAGTGGCAAAGCTTGAAAAGGCTGCGTCCTATGTCGACGACGGCATGCGCGCGGGTCTCGCTGCGGTTCGCGTTGGCGCCACCGAAAACGATCTCGTCTCCGCCATGATGGGCTCGGCGATCGCGGCCGGTTCCGAATATCTCGGCATGGAGCCGCTCGTTTCCGTCGGCCCGCGCACCGGCGTGCCGCATGGCACATGGCGCCGCCGCGCGATTGCTGATGGCGATCCGGCATTTCTCGAAATGGCGGCCTGCCATGATCGTTACCACGCAGCCCTGATGCGCTCGGCCTGGATCGGCGAACCGCCGAAGGAAGCTGCGGACATGATGAAGGTCTGCCAGGAGGTGCTGCAGGTCTCGCTCGATGCGATCCGTCCGGGCGTTGCCTGCGAAGTGCCGCATATCGCCTGCCAGAAGGTCATCGACCGCGCCGGCTATACGGAGAACTTCAAGAAGCGCCTGGGCTACAGCGTCGGTATTTCGTTTGCGCCAGATTGGGGCGAGGGCGCCATTTTGAGCCTCAATGCAGGCGTCAAGACCGAGCTGCAGCCCGGCATGACCTTCCACCTGCCGCCGGCCCTGCGCATCTATGGCCGCTTCACGGTCGGCGTCAGCGAGACGATCGTCATCACCGAGACGGGCTATCGCGCGCTCGGCACGATCGATCGCGATCTGCTGATCGTCTGACTCGGACAGATCGAACGGAGCCGACCATGAGCCTGATCCTCGTTCATCACGATACCGACAGTCCGGCTCTCTTCGGAGCGGTTGCCGCAGCCATTGCGGCAACACGGGGCTGCGGGTTCATGCATCTGGCGGCCCGTTTCGATACCGGACGTCACGCGGACGCCGAACAGCATGTGGTCGCGTCTGGCGGGCTTGCCGCAAGCGGACTTTGCTGGTTCGAGCGGCTTTCGGGAGAGCAGGTAGCACCCGTCGCAACCGCTGAAGCGGTGATCGACGCCGCGCATCTTGCCGATATCGTGGTGCCGATCCATTCGTCTTTCATCGCCGGGGCCGATGCGGCCGCAGGGCTTTCTGCCGCCGCGCGACGTCATGGGGTTGAGGTGGAGACGATCGAGATCGTCGACCATGCCGACTATTTCACCGATCGTGCAACGCAGGCGGTGCTTGCCTGGCGCGACCGTTTCGGCCGCATCGTGCTGCAGCAGCCGAAGACGACGACGGATGCGGTGTTGAAGATTGCGCTGATCGGTGCGGAAAGCGACCATATGGGCGTTTACCCGGCCGCGTTGGCATGCCTTGCCGATGCGGCAGACAGCTTGCCGCTGGCGGTAGATATCGACTTCATCGATCCTGTCCGGTTTCGCGAGGCCGATGCCGAAGAGACGCTTCGACCCTATGCCGGCATTCTGCTGCCGGGTGGAGCGAATATGAAGAATGTTGCGGGGCAGACGGCGGTCGCCGCCTTCGCGCTTGAAAACGAACTCCCGATCGTCGGGCTCTGCCTCGGCATGCAGACCATGGCAACCGCGGTTGCCTGGAAGGCCTTCGGCCGCAGCGAGGCGAACCTCGCCGAGGCCGATCCGAACGCCGCCATCAAGACCTTTCGCGCCATGGCCGGCGAGAGGACGCCCGGTGGCGAACTGCTTCCCGAACACCGCACAGGCGATCAAGAGACCGCGCCTATCCCCGGCACGCGGCTCGGCGAACTGATCCCTTCCCGAATGACCGTGCGATGCAACCACCGCTTCAGGCTCGATCCGAACCTTGTTGCCGATCTGGAGACGCAGGGTCTGCGGGTTGCGGCACGCGGGGTTGGTGGTGCCGTCGTCGATGCCATCGAGGTTGGCGATCACCCGTTCTATATGGGCATGCAGGGCCATCCCGAACTGTCGTCCCGGCCCGATGCACCCCATCCACTTCTCGTCGCCTTTCTTCAGGCGGCGCTTTGCAGGCATTCACCGGCGACCTCATGAGCCGCCGTCCTTCAACAGAAAAAGTCAGGAAACATCCATGCGTTCGCCTTTCCATCTCGCCTATCACGTCACCGACCTTGATGAGACCCGCCGCTTCTATGGCGGCGTTCTGGGGTGCCAGGAAGGTCGCAGCACGGACACCTGGGTCGATTTCGATTTCTTCGGCCACCAGATTTCCATGCATCTCGGCAAGCCGTTCGAGACGACACGCACCGGCAAGGTCGGCAATCATATGGTGATGATGCCGCACCTTGGCGTGGTTCTGGAACTCGACGCATGGCTGGCGCTTGCCAACCGTCTCGAAGATGCAGGTATCGCTTTCGACATTCCGCCGGTCGTCCGCTTCGAAGGCGAGCCGGGCGAGCAGCGCACGATGTTCTTTTTCGATCCGAGCGGCAATCCGATCGAAGTAAAAGGCTTCAAGGATTTCGACAGCGTTTTTGCGCACTGAAGTCGAAGCCAGGGAAAGAGGAGAATATCCGATGATCGCGCTTGTGACACGGATGAGCGAGGATGTGGAGCAGCTTTGGCTGACCTCGCTTTCGGAAAATATGCCGGGTGAAACAATCGTGCCGTTTCGCCATCTCGATCAGGCGGCGCGGGAAGCGGTCGATATCGCAATCGTCGCCAATCCAGATCCGGCGGATATCGCACTACTGCCGGCCCTGAAATGGATCCATAGCGTGTGGGCAGGGGTCGAACGGCTGGTCGGCGAGCTTGGTGAAAGCCGTTTGCCGATCGTACGGCTGGTTGACCCGCAGCTCAGCCGGACGATGGCGGAGGCGGTGCTTGCCTGGACATATTACCTGTTCCGCGACATGCCGGCCTATGCAAAGTTCCAGCAGCAGCATATCTGGAGGCAGCTTGCCTATCGGCGCCCTCAGGATGTCATGATCGGCCTTTTGGGGCTGGGTGCGCTTGGTGCGGAATCCGCCGCGCGTCTCAAACATGCCGGTTTCAACGTGATCGGCTGGAGCCGTTCCGCCAAGTCGATCGACGGGGTCGAGACTTTCCATGGCGATCAGGGCCTTGACGCGCTTCTCGGCCGGTCCGAAATCCTTGTCTGCCTCCTGCCTCTGACCGTAGAGACGCGTGGTCTGCTGAATGCCGAGCGTCTTTCGCGCATGCCGCAAGACGCCTCGCTGATCAACTTCGCGCGTGGGCCGATCGTGGTGGGCGACGATCTCGTCAAAGCGCTGGATGCAGGTGCATTGAAACATGCGGTGCTGGATGTGTTCGATGTCGAGCCGCTTCCGGTGGAAGCCGCATACTGGGATCACCCCGGCATTACCGTGCTGCCGCATATTTCCGCGCCCACCGACCGTGAGACGGCCGCAGCAATCGTTGCCGACAACATCAAGACCTATAGGGAGACAGCAAGGCTCCCATCCATCGTCGACCTCAAGCGCGGCTATTGACGCCTCCGCGTCACCGCGCCTTGAGGGCGATCACACCTCATCTTTCTTGGGATTTGAATGAAATGACCGCATCTGAACGTATCGTCTATGTCGACGGACACTATTGCCCGGAATCGGAAGGCAAGGTCTCGATCTTCGATCGCGGCTATCTGTTTGCCGACGCAATCTACGAAGTTACCTGTGTCATCGGCGGCAAGCTGGTCGATTTCGACGGACATATGGTACGGCTCCAGCGCTCGTTGAAGGAACTCGACATGCCGGTGCCGATGAGCAACGAGGACCTGCTCGCCATTCACCGCAAGCTGGTGGCCGACAACAATGTCGACGAGGGCCTAATCTACATGCAGATCTCGCGCGGCAATGCCGATCGCGACTTCAACTTCCCCTCGAAGGACACGCCTCCGGTCGTGGTCATGTTCACCCAGGCGCGTCCGGTTCTTGAAAGCCCGCTCGCCAAGCGCGGCCTCAAGGTCATTTCGCTGCCAGACATGCGCTGGGGCCGCCGCGACATCAAGACGGTCCAGCTTCTCTACCCGTCCATGGCAAAAAATGCCGCAAACGAGGTCGGCGCCGACGATGCCTGGCTGGTGCAGGACGGCTTCGTGACGGAGGCCTCGTCGGCAAACGCCTATATCGTCACGACTGACGGGAAGATCGTCACACGCAGCCTGTCTACGGACATTCTCCATGGGATTACCCGGGCCGCCGTCCTGCGTTTCGCCCAGGAAGCCGGCTATGTGCTTGAAGAGCGCTCCTTCACCATTGCCGAGGCACTGGAAGCCCAGGAAGCCTTAATCACCTCCGCGACATCCTTCGTCACATCGGTGCTATCGATCGATGGTCAAATGATTGGTGACGGTAAGATCGGCCCTGTCAGCAGCCGCCTGCGGGAAATCTATATCGATAAAGCCGTCGGCGCGCGGATATAAGTCAAGCCGCCATTCGATCGGATTTG